>JBEGQX010000380.1:0-9252 GCA_041180805.1 Planctomycetota bacterium | reverse complement strand
ACCTCATCATTCAGGAATAGCCTGCTTTTACTTCCTTGATTTCTTTTTTTCATGGAAACGAATCGTATAACCGCCAAGCCGAATTGCATCTCCATTCTTCAATGCAACCGCCCCCTGGATTTTCTTTTCATTCACAAAGGTGCCACTTTCACTTCCAGCATCCATCACCAGATATTTTTGATCCTTGGCCATAAACTTGGCATGGGTTTTATCCACGGTGGTATCACCAAAAAGACCCAAATCACAGGTTTCGGCCCGCCCCACCAACACCTCAGGTTTTCCAAGAATCACTTCTTTTCCCGGTCTTTTACCAGCTTCAACTCGAATCCACGCTTCCCTTAAAACCACCTGGGCAAGCCCCACAAGGAAACCAATACCCAACCCCAAACCAACAAAACCCCACGCGCTGGCACTTATCGGATTTCCTTTACCTATCGCAAGCACCATGATCCACTTCACACAAAAAAACAAAACACCTCCCGCCAGACCTCCCGCCAATCCACCCAGAAAACCATTTTTGATTTTGCCGTCCTGGCCTGCTTCTTCCTTTTGAACTTTAGCCATCACCCAGTCATAAACTCCCACAGAAACACCAATTGCCATTCCTGATATGGCCCATCCGGGAAGGGCAAAGATGGGCCAACCGGTGAAATACACCATTAAAAAACCAACAGCAGCCCCAATAATACCTCCGAGCAAACCAATGACACCGGCCCCAAAACCTCGGATCAGAACCTTACCCAACTGAACTTTGGAGGAATTCCAAGCGGTATCAAGACTTGCCACCCCAAACGAGACAAAAAAACCAACCAAGCCACCATCCAGCAGGGAAACAAAAAGCTTCTCACCCATGGACGGTTCAGCACTGGATGGACTTATCAACCTGCCTAACAAGGAAGCAGCAAGCGCCGAATAAGCACCCACAATTCCACAATAATAAACAAAAACCTGAAAATTCATGAAGTACCCCAATCCAACTAGCGGAACAAACTACTAGACGGATCCTTGACCTTTATTTTTGCCTGTGATGCGTTTTTGTCCGTGGAAACCTTGAAGGTATAATCCCCGGGTTTATCCACTGTCACTTTCCATGAAACCTGGGACATGGTGGTTGCCTTGTCCACTTCCTCCACTTTGCGATTTAAGTTTTCACCACTTGCCAAACTTACCCCCGGAGGCAACTCCAGAGAAACTACCTGCCCCTTGACTGCATTTCTAACCAATGCGGTCAAAGCAAAGGACTTTTTGGCGAAGATATTGCTGCCATGAGAAATCGAAAGATTTCCACCCGAACTACCGGTCGGCTTGGATATTTCACTAAGGCCATAACTGAATACAAAGTTTCTGGTTTCACCGGGATTCGTGTCGCGCTCGTTCCAGTACAGAAACACCACTGAATCCTTGAATCCATCCCCAGCTTTTTTACCCTTGGGCGCAAGGTCACCTATTTCAATATCGTAACCGGCTTCCGAATTATTAAGGTTCTCTCCAAGCATTAACTTGTAAAGTGGTTCTGGTTCACAGTCAGGAAGCTGAAATCCCTTTAAGCCAAGAAGCGCCACAATCCCAGGTTTTTCCAGATCCTGATGCTCCATCGCCTGAATATAGTCAGGAATTTCCTTTTGCGGCAATTCAAGCTGACTGGTCACGAAACCGGTCGCACCGGGAATCACAAAGGGAACACCATCTTCCCCTCCAATAAAAGTATCCAACATAACCCGGAGGCCGATTTTGTGTTTTTCCTTACCACGGTTTTCCACACTGTACTTCACAAGAACGGTGTCCAATGCTGTTCCCTCATTTCCCGGCACAACCTGAACCAACTGGCTTACGCGAACCGTCTCGGCAGCTTTACCTCCCTTGGCATTTGCCAAGGAGTAATCGCAAGCCGTGCGCCAAACCCTGCCTGTATTTGGTTCTTTATCCTCAACAACCCTTGAAACACCTTTTTGAACATACAAGTAATCCGCATTATCAATCTTGATTCGGGTATTGTTACTCGCTCCAGCCTCGTCAAAGGTCAGGCGAAGCATACCTCCACCACCCTTGGGGTCTTTTTTGCCTGGAAGCACGATTCCAAATCGGAAGTTCTTGGTCGACTTTAGATGGTTAAAATCGATCTGTTGTTCGAGCTTTTTAGACGATTGAAACTGATAGCCTATGGTGGATTTTGTCGCCACCTCGGCAACTTTTGCTTTACTTCCTGTAAAAGCATCAAAAATTGTAAAACCTAGAAGAATAACCAAAAGAAAAACCGCTGGCAGCGCATGCACCCAAGGAATCGGGGCAGCAACCGATTTGGTCTTCTGCCTTAATTTTTCAACCTTAATCTCATCTTCGGGCTCGGGAATATCCGTGGCTTTCAAACCAGGCGGTGCCTGCTGAACTGGCGCGCCAAAAACCAACTCTGGCGAGGGATCCGATCGTTTTGCCTTTGCCCTGCCACTTACCAAAAGATGCACATTCGCCAGAAACTTCTGTCCCCCATTGGCAACAATATGAATCTTGGATTCCAAGGTTTCACCGGGCGATTCGGGCACCTCGGGTATTTCAAACTTCAATGCAACTGTTTTACCATCGGATACCGGGTCCAAAGCCTTGATCCAGTTTTGTTCCGCTGAACCGTGGGCAAAGACAAGCTTTTTGTCATCTGTGGATATTTGAATTTCAAAAGCAAGACTCTGTCCGGGGTCGGCATTAAAGTCGAAATTTAAATTATCAGCCTTGCATTTGGGCGCCGAAGTAAGACCCAGTGCTTCAAAATACTGCTGAATGGCACCCATTCCCCGCGCCACTGGCCCCTGAACCGGAAAAGACCATCCGTTAGTCTGGTACCAAGCTGCAACTTGGCCGTTCTCAAACTGAATGGCAGCCTCTTTGGGCTTCAACTTGGCTTTCTCGGCTATTTGCCTGGGTGTCAGCGAACCTGCCAAGACTCCATCAGGGAATGGAACAACCGGCAATTCGGCCTTGATTAATATTTCCGACTTGCCGCCGGATGAGCTGATTTTTACTTTTGCAACCAAGGGTTTGTCTGAAGCACGCAGTTGCTCTGGAACAATCCTGATTGGAACTGTTAATTCGCCCTTGGTTTGGAAATTCTTCACAGAGGCATTGCCTGAATCGCCAATCGCAACCCAAAGGCTATCTGACTGGATGGCGCCATACAGGAGCCTCATACCCCCGTTCTCAATGGTAATTCGGATAGGATTTTTGGGATTGCGATCAATCTTGCCAAGGTTTACCTCGTTGGTTGACACATTTAACTTGGCATCTGAAAGCACGGAGGATGGCATCTTGCCAAGCAATTCATCCAGCCCACGGGCAGGGTCAGGAAATTTGGCCGATTCCCTGGCAGCCATCGCAAGATCCATTCGACCAATACTGCCTAGAAAAGATTCCAGGAACCCCTGTTTTAGTAAATCAGCAGCAGCCTTGTTTTCCTCGTGGCAGGCTATGACCAAATCGTCAAAATTCAGGCATGTACGACCATTCGGAAAAACAAATGGACCGGGAAATCTCTGGCTGTTGATAGCCAGCGGACCACCAGTTCCACCACCAAGCACAAAACCATCAAAAAAGCAGTAAACTGCCTCTGGAGGGTTGGTTCTGGCACACTTTGGACAGTTTAAAATCGCAGTCATTGTAGCCCAACTTCAGTTTGAAAGTCTGTTTCCAAAGGCCTAGAACAACACCTTCATCTGAATACTGCCAATTTGGATGACATCGCCGGCCTTCATGGGCATCTTTTGGCCCGGGTAAATCTTGTTGCGATTTAAGAAGGTACCATTGGAACTGTTCAAGTCTTCGATGGTGATTTTTTGGTTATCAAGTTCAATGACCGCATGCTGGCGGCTGCACCATACCTTTTCAGGGTTTTCCTGTTCTTCCAAGTCAATGTCCACAGGTTTTTCATCGGCACGACCCATAAAGTTCAAGCCTTCCATGATGGGGTATTCGGCTTTTGGCCTTTGTCCCCTTAGAACCTGTAATCTGGGGTTGGCAGTGGTTGGAACCGAATAAGGATCATCAGATACAACCGGAGCCTGGCTTGCCACCGGGGCAGGGGGTGGCACTTCCACTGGTGCGGGGGCAACCACAGGGGCAGGGACAGGCACAGCCTCGGCCACTGGCATGGGTTCTGGGATAGCAACAGGAACCGCTTCTGCTATGGGTTCTGGGATAGCGACAGGAACCGCCTCGGCTATCGGTGTTGCAGATGGAATTTCAGGGGGAACATCAGGAAAGGCAAGTGCGGAAGGGACCTCTTCCACGGGAATAGCCTGGGCAACATCCTCGAAACTGAAAGGCTCGGCCACAGGAATTTCAGGAACGGCGTCTGCCATCGGAATGGCATCCTCCATGGGAATGGCTAATGCCACATCCGCAGAGGACAAATCGGACTTGCATTGCTCGCAAAAAATCGCCCCATCCTCATTTTTGAAATTGCAAAACGGACAGCTACTCATGACATCTCCCGAAGTAATTCCCGATTAAAGAACTTGTTAAATTTCCTCTGCCGCTCTGGCAGCATCATCCACCGCAAGCTGGGTCTTTTTGGAAACCCTTCCCCCTTGGTTGATCTCGGAAAGCACCTGCTTGGCAAGCATGGTTTTCTTGGCGGCCCTGGCTCCCATGATTTCGCCCTTCTTTTCGATGCTTTGGGCCACACGAGTCGCTTCCTGGGCATTTCCCGCAGTGATGGCGTTCTGAAGATTCTTGTTAAGCTCAAAAATCTGAACTTCATCTATATGCCTTGCAACCTCGGCATTAATGTAACCCTGGCCTGCGGCGGTATAGGTCATTTCAAGGGGCACCGCACCCGAAGTTTCCCTTCCGGCTATACCTGTGTCGAAAAAGATTTCAATATCCAGCAACTTGAACTTGCCATCGGGCCTTTTGGGGAGGCTGAGATCCAAAAGATACTTCGAGGTTTTATCTTTTTCCAATGTGCCAAGCTTGATAATTTGGTGTCTCTCCGAAACTTCCTGAACCGCAAGGTCTTTGATTTCAGGAACCACCATGCGGAACCTTTTCACTCGAATATCCTTCAAGGGCTTCAGATGGATTTCAACATCACGAAAACCCACAGAAGCCAGGCTTTGAAACTCAGCCGCAAATACCTTCTTGGCAGAACCAACCTCCTGAACATCAATGTAGTACCAAGAACCGTTGGACAAAGACGCTATGTCCTTGATCAAGGATGAATTCCATTCAGTACCAACCCCGATCACACTAAAGCGAATCTTTTCCTCGGGAGCCTTTCTGGCATATTCCCTGCAAAGCTGCTCCCCTGTGGTTTCACCATCGGTTAAAACCACTAACTGAGAGACCGAACCGTCGTCCTTGGTCTTCCTTAATTCCGCCAACCCAAGGTCGATTCCCTGATCCATTGAGGTACCACCAGCATCCACATTAAACATGTCAATCTTGTTGATGACATCCATGATCCTTGCTTTTTCAGAAACCGGTGTGGCCGGAAGCACCAACTCCGCATTGTTGGCAAATGCCACGATGGCAATGCTATCCGTTGGGCGCAGGTACTCCAGAGCCGAGTTAGCAGCTTCCTGTATCCTGTTCAAACGGCTAATACCGGTACCATCTTCCTCATACATGGAACCTGAAACATCCAACACCATGGCAAGCTGGATGCGAATATTCGCGGCGCCACTGTTTGCCGCAGGGATAAGCTTTAACAACGCATAGCTGGCAGCACTTTCACCCTGAACGGCAATACTGCTACGGTGCATCATTCTTTCAAGATGTATCTTGGCACGGGAAGGGGCCTGACTCATGTTATTCTCAACCTTTGCAACTTTATTCCTGCTAAAAAATGTTCTTCGATGGTATGTCAGTCACAACTCAAACTCAACAAGTAATTGCAACTCGAAACAGGAAAACCATCCCCCCCTAAAAACGAACCTAACAGGGTGCAAACCAGCGTTCTCCGACCAAAGTTCCATGAATCTTAAAAGGCTTTAAGGCATTGGATTGAGCCAGCAAGATATTTGAAGGCCTGCCAACCACAATTTCCCAAGCTTTAATCCCCAAGTAGTTCATGGGGGCCGAGGATGCCACTCCTATGGCAGAGGGAAGATCCAGCAATCCATTTTCCAGCAGATACTGAACGCAGGCATCGGTAAGAACTCCGGCACCGGCAAGAAACGGAGTACCTGGCAAAACCACCTTGCCTCCGGGCAGGACTTCAAGGTCTTTACCCCAACTTTTGTAAACCCCGGGTGGTAAACATGCCAGGCTACTGGCATCCGAGGTCATTATCAGCCTGTTCTTGGGTTTTGTACGAAGAATTACCTTGAGTAGTGCGACCGGCAAATGATGACCATCGCTTATGAAGCTGGCGGTGAGCTCATCGTTGGACAATTGCTCAAAAAAGTAATTCTCATGCCTGGGCCACATGGCATGGGAACCATTTCCAAGATGAGTGGAAAGTGTTGCACCCGCTTTTACGGCATCTCTGATTATCGCAGGTGGTGCGGCCGTGTGACCAATCGCAACACGAACTCCATCCCTAACCAGCTTTTCAATAAATGCCATTGCGCCGGGCAACTCGGGTGCTAATGTTACAAGTCTTATTCTTCCATCCGCAGCTTTTTGAAACTCCATGAATTCGTGATAATCGGGGTTTCGGATATGTTCAAGGGAATGTGCTCCACGGGGGCCATCCTGACTGGAAAGATAAGGCCCCTCCAGGTGGTAGCAAGGCATGAACGCATTCAACCAGGAATCCGCTTCACGGGCTTTGGCAAGCGTCGCAAAACCATGAATCAGCGTTTGACGAGAGTTTGTAATCAGGGTGGGGCATATACCCCCGATACCATGAGTGGCACATTGTTTGGCTACTTCTTGAATTCCCTCCATGTTCAGGGAGGGATCACTAAAAGCTATTCCAACTGCACCATTGATCTGCAGATCAAACAAGGCAGGAGCAAGCCACTCGGATTCATGGTCCGGTATTTTGGCAGTTGGGGGGCCAACTTGTGCAATCAATCCATTTTCACATCGCACATCAATCAGTTGGCCATCAGCCAGGTTTTTTCCGCGAAGAATCATCCTGCTAACCATCATTTCTGGCCGGTGGCCTTTTTGCTTTCCCTGGAATTAAGAGCAAAGATGCCGCCCAACAAAGTGGCAATTGTGCCCGCAACCACGCCCACAACGAATATGGCCAGCTCTCTTCTAGAAAGGGTGAACCAACCACCAATATCGAAACCTTCCTCAACTTCTTTTCTTTTGCGACCTTTGTACGCCGGCACATTTTCAAACTCAAAGCTTCCAACCGAACCGCCAGACTGAGAGCCTGGTCTTTGCACCACGGTTTCCGAGGAGCTGTCAGTATTGCTATCGGAAGTGGAAACAGATTCCTCGCTGGGTGGATCGTAAAGATAGCCGTCCTCATCGCCGCCTTTGGCATCGCGGACCGCGGTTTTTTCCGTCTCCAGCCAGGTCATGTACTTTTGAAGTTTTATTTCAGCATCGGGATTTGCTGGCGCCACAAAAGGGCCTGCATTCATGAAGACCGCCAAAGCCTGGGCACATCGCTCAGGAGTCTGGTAACGATCCTTGGGTTCTTTGGCCAGCATGTACTGAATGATCTGGTTCAAACCCTCAGGCACCTTGGGGTTTAGTTCCTGAACAGGCCTTGGCGGTTCAGTGGCATGGCGTATCATCTGATTGACAATATTCGTATCCGGGAATGGCGGCTGCCCTGAAAGAAGATGATAAAGCACACATCCAAGGCTGTAGATATCGGCGCGAATATCAATGCTTCTGGCATCACGAGCCTGCTCAGGAGCCATGTAATCAGGGGTGCCAAGTATCACTCCTTCATCGGTCAGGTGCAATGCCGTGGCCGCCTGTTGCTGACTGTCACGGGGTTTTGCTGCCTTGCCAAGCCCCATGTCCAGAATTTTAAGGGTTTTAGTCAAAACAGACCCTGACTGAACATCTCCCACAAGCATCATGTTTGCCGGTTTCAAATCCCGATGCACCAAGTTTGCCTGGTTGATGCAATCCAAGCCCCGTAACGCCTGATAAACAATGTGGCAGGCCTCTGCGGGACTTAACTTCCCTGACTTTTTCAAAAAACTTTCCAGGGTTTCACCGGCAAGGTATTCCAAAACCATGTAATACAGGCCGTTGCATTTACCGGTCTCAAAGGTCTTCACAATGTTGTTGTGATTCAGCCCCATGCCAATCTTGGCTTCACGGTGAAAACGCATGAGGTGATTCTTTTCACGTGCCTTGGAAGGTGGTAAAACCTTGAGAGCCACAATCTGGCCCGTTTCGTGTTCAGCCTTGTAAACACCACCCATCCTGCCTTTGCCTAATCTCTCAAGAACCTTGTAGGTGTTGACAAAGAAACCTTCCGCATGCCCCCGCACAAGAAGGGAGGCCTGATATTCAGTCACATATTTGCGGTTCACCAACCATGCCGTGAACTTTCCCAGGTCGGTGGCCCCCGCCTTGGATTCCGTGTTCCAACGGGCCATCATCACTTTGGCATCTTCAGGCTTGAAGAGCTTGCTTCGTAAAAGCAATCCATAAAGTGTCTGGACCGTCAATTCCATAATCTTCTCACCGGAAATCAATAAGGACGAGCACCCACTATAATAACCATATGAACGATGAATTGCATCATTCTGAAAACCTTTTCAACGAAGAGAATTCGCTCCTCGACCTGGCATTCGCATTTGCTTCTGATGAGTATCCTAACTTGGATGTGGATGGCTACAAGTCCGAAATCAGAATGATGGGAAAGGGAATTCAGCTTCCGCTTGGCAAAGACCTTGAAATGAAGGTCAAGGCCTTCATGCGATATTTCACACACGACCTTGGTTTTCAGGGCAACCAGAAAGATTATTACAACCCTGCCAACAGTTTCCTGAACCAAGTGATAGACAGAAGGCTAGGCATTCCCATTTCCCTTTCGGTTCTGGCAATCACGATGGGAAAAGAGGCAGGGCTTAGGATATTCGGTGTGGGACTACCGGGGCATTTTGTGAACCTGGCGTGTGAAGGCAGGCAAAAGGTTTACTTCGACCTATTTCAGGGTGGTCGGATTCTCGAATATTCCGATTGTCAGCAGCTTGCCTGGGGCGCAACAGGCACCAATTTCACACTGACCGATCAACACCTGGAAGCTGTGAATAATCTACAAATCATCACCAGGATGCTTGCAAATCTTAGAATTATCTACGAACGGTCAAACGACACAAACAGGCTGGTCAAGGT
>JBEGQX010000379.1:0-19984 GCA_041180805.1 Planctomycetota bacterium | reverse complement strand
GATATTGCCAAGCTGGAAGGCGCCATCATTATAAGGCGCGATGGTGTGGCCGAGGCGGCATGCAGGCGGATAGAAGCCCCTTATACCGGCTTCACCCTAAGCATGGGTCTTGGGACCCGTCATGCGGCGGCGGCAGCCATCAGCAAAAGCACCAAGGCAATTGCGGTCACTGTCAGCCAATCGTCCGGAACGGTGCGTGTTTTCCAGAATGGCGAGGTTATGCTGCACATTGAAGCTTTTGCCCGGCCGATGACCTGGGGCAAATTCCGCATGGAAGCCCTGGAAGACAATCCCACCCAGCCCATCATTTAATATTTCCGATTCCTTTAGCTATTGGCCTGACCCCGGTTATAATTCGACTGGATGACAGGTCTTGTCGCGCAGAGGAGTGGATCATGTTTTGGAAAAAAATCCTGGCACTTTCTTTTGTGTTTGCCATGGGTGGCACCCTGCTGGCGTTTCAGACTAAAGTCAGCACGGATATCGCCGAACAAAACCCGAACTTTACCGCTTCCCCACTAATGGAAATGATTCCCGGGAACACCCCGGTACTGGTACATTTCAAAGGATTTGAAGGTGTTCAGGATCGCTTCTTTGGGTTTCTTGCCAATGCGTTGCCAGATTATGCGGAAAAAGTTAGGACCGATTTTACCGAGGAATTAAAGCGCGGCTTGGAGAACCGAAAAATCCAGGGACTTAGTCGCCAAGGCCCCCACTTTATTGCCATGCTGGAATTCCCCAAAGAGGGCCAGCAATTTGATACCAAGCAGGTCATCTTTGCGCTTAGGGTAACCGATTACAAGATGTTTCGGGATGGGTTCCTGAAGACTGTTGAAAAGAAAAATATCGTCGAGGAAAAAGGCCTTGAATGGACCCCGCTTGAGGGACTCGACACCACGGTTTACATGGCTCGGAAAGGGAATTACGCTCTGGTTGCCTTAAGCAAGGAAGCTGGCCTGAAAATTCAAACCCGCGGGGACAGCCTTGCCAGGCGCATTTCACCCACGCAGTCCAAAAAGCTTTTGGAAAGGGATCTGGGTGTTTATTTCAATCTTGATACGCTGGGCAAAGACTACAGCAAGATGATTGAAAGCCTTAAGAAGGAAGCAACCACTTCGCTTCAAATATTGGATTTCTTTTTACCCAGGGAACAACAGGGAGTCGCCAAGCTTGCCCGTTCAGCGATCGAGGGCCTCTTTCAAGCGGTAAGAGATGGCAACGGATTCCTGGCCACTTTGGACTTTAGGCCCACAGGGATCGTGTTCCACAGCGAGTTGGAATACCGTCCTGACAGCCCAACTTCGAAATTGTTTGCAGGTGCGAAGCCGGATGCGATGGAAGGTCTTGAAAAGATGCCTTCCGGTCATGGTTTTTATATCGCGCAACAAACCCAATCTCCGTTTATTACAAAATTAACTTCTCTCGCAATGGGCATCATGCCCGGTGAGGAAGGGAAAAAGTCTGGCAAGGCCATTTCAAATTATCTGAAAGCCCGAACCGCCATCCGATACGATGCTGTTTCGCTACCATCCAATGGTTTGCAGGTCATCGAAGCGGAAGACCCCGCCAAGGCAAAAGAACTGATGCTGGAAATGTTTCAGATTCTGACAGAGGGCGAAACCTTCCAAAATAGATTGCTGAAAAAGGCCCCAAAGATTCAGAAAAAGGCAAAATCTTTGGAGGGTATTGAATTCGATGAGATCATTCTGGAATGGGACTTGGAAAAAATGCTGGCTCAGGCCGCTAAGGGTGGCCAGGCAGGCCAACCTATCAATAACTTTCAATCCAGCCTGCTTAAAAAAACCTTGGGTGATTCCATGAACCTTTGGGTAGGGACTAAAGGAAAGGAAGTGTGGATTACCTCGGGCAGTGACTGGGAACAGGGTTCGGAATGGGTAAAAAAACGGCTGGAAGGCTCCAAAGATTTGAAACAAAATAAGCATTACCACATACTGCGAAAAGACTTACAGCAAAAAAACGACATATTAATTCTCATGGATCCGATGAAATACATCAAATTAATCATGGGAATATCGGTACCAGAGGGCCAGTTCCCAGTGAAGCTGGACGATGCGCAGGAAACTTATTGGGGTTTTGCCGCAACCTTTGGCGAAGATCGATCTTTGTTAGAATGGGTAATTTCAAGTGCATCGGTTCGGGAAATCTATGAAAAGGTTGTCAAGCCGATTACAGGGGAACTCCGATAACCTTAAAGGCATGAAAAAACCTTGAAACTTCATGGGGCATGCCTATAAAAATAGTGTTATGGCCTAAAGGGTCGTAATTGCGGGTGTAGCTCAGTGGTAGAGCGCCACGTTGCCAACGTGGCTGTCGTGGGTTCAAGTCCCATCACCCGCTCTGTCAGCCGAGAGAATTCAAAACCAAGGCAACCCTTGATTCTGAGTTCTTTCGGCTTGGTTATTTCCAGAAAATGGACGACTTCGAGGGTCTGCGGCCATTTCACTCTGGTACAATAATTAGGTTGAAACCGAATATATTAACGGACCTAAACCTTATTTCCTTACCCAGATCCTCCTTGGTTCCCTTTTGGATAGTCTGCCATGACCGAGACCAAAACCCCTGCCGAACATGAAACCCACGAACATGTGCATGGTGAACATTGCAACCATGAACATGATGCGCCAAAGAAACTTTCGCAGGAAGTGGAAGTCAAGGATGTTGGACCTTGCAAGAAACACATCAAGGTTTCTGTAAGCCGTGATGATATCAGCGCCCGCATGGGTGAACATTTCAAAACACTGGTGAAAGATTCCTCCGTGGCTGGTTTTCGCCCCGGCAAGGCGCCTCGCAAGATCGTTGAAAGACGATTTAGCAAGGAAATCGGCGAACAGGTGAAAAATGAGATTCTTCTGGCAAGCCTTGAACAGCTTGCAGAAGACCATGACATTGCCCCCCTTAGCCCACCGGACTTGAATCCAAACTCCATTGCAGTGCCTGAAAACGGCCCAATGGTTTATGAATTTGATGTTGAAGTGCGTCCCCAGTTCGATCTGCCATCCTACAAGGGCCTTAAGCTCATCCGCTATGTGCATACTTTCACCAAGGATGAAATCGAAACCCAGAAGAAAACTTTCCTTGAACCGATTGGAAAGAAGGAAGACAAGGCTGATCCCAAGGCATCCGAGGGCGATTTCATCACCATCGATGCTGTGATTAACGATGGTGAAAACAAGATTGGTGAAATCAAGGACCTTGAAATTCGCGTTAACAAGCAGCTTGCTTTCCGCGATGGCGTGGCCGAGAAGTTCCTTGAACAAATCTCCGGCGCCAAGCCAGGTGACAGCCGCAAGATCGACATCAAGCTTTCGAGCGTGGTTGCCAACGAAGCAATGGCAGGCAAGGTCGTGGTCGGCAATGTTACCTTGAAGGCCGTGAAGGAACTGAAGCTTCCCGAAGTGAACGAGGAAACCCTTGGCCTTTTCGGTTTCAAGAACGCTGACCAATTGACCGAACTTTCTGAATCGGTTCTCAAGCGTCGCCTGGAATACCAGCAAAGGCAATCTGCCCGCTCACAGGTTCTCGAACAAATCGCAGGCAGCGCCAACTGGGAACTGCCACAGGATCTTTTGCGCCGTCAGGCCAAGAAGACCCTGGCTCGCAGAGTTATGGAAATGCAGTCCAATGGCCTTTCCGACAATGAAATCAACGCAAGGGTACGCCTAATGCAGCAGGATGTGCTGCAGAGCACGGCGCTTGCCCTGAAAGAACACTTCGTTTTGCAGAAGATTGCTGAAGTTGAAAAGCTCGAGGTTTCCGATGATGACATCGAATCCGAAATTGAGCACATTGCAAGGCAGAATGATGAATCTCCCCGAAGGGTTCGAGCCCGCTTCGAGAAGGAAGATCTCATCGAGGCCCTTGCGGTGGAAGTCATCGAAAGAAAGGCTCTGGACCTGATTCTGGACAGCGCTGAGTACTCTGAGAAACCCCTTGAAGGCGCGGAAGACCTGAAGACGGAAACCGCAGAGGCAGAAGCTGCCCCATCTGAAGCCCCCAAGGAATAATTTTCTAATTCAAGGCAGGAGTTCGCCATGAGTAATTTCGGTTTTGGGCCCATGGCCCAGCGTTACCGTGACTACACCCGTCAAAGGAACTATGGCACCGGAGACATCCTGCTTGACAACCGGATTATTTTCTTTGGTTGCTCTGGCAGCAATGTTTACGAACCAGTGATTACAGATATCACGGCGAACATGGTCATCCAGCAGATGCTTTATCTGCAGAACGAGAACCGCCAGCAGGAAATTTCCTTCTATATTAACTCCCCCGGTGGCTCGGTTTCATCCACCTTTGCGATCTATGACACCATGCAGTTTTTGGACTGCCCGGTGGCAACCTTCTGCATGGGTTTGGCAGCCAGCGGCGCTGCGATTCTTCTTGCGGCTGGCACCAAGGGTAAAAGGTATATCCTTCCCCACGCCAAGGTTATGATCCACCAACCCTGGAGCCAGGGGATGGGCGGTCAGGCATCGGATGTGGAAATCGAAATGAAGGAAATCCTGAAGGAAAAGCATCGCCTGAACGAGATTCTAGCCCATCACACCGGTAGAAGCCTTAAAGAAGTAGAGGTGGAAACCGAAAGAAACCGCTATTTCAATGCGGAAGAAGCAAAGGCGTTTGGTCTTGTGGATGAAATTCTGGTAAGACCCAAAGAAGCCAAATAGTAGGAATGTAGGGGCGGGAAGGGTTGTTGAGTAGCCTTCTCTGCCGGATTTGTTCAAATTACCCCATCCCGGCCACCGATAACTCAAGAAGGAGCCGGGCTGTTCCTGAGGAACTTGCCATGCCCCTGGTGCCTTATGTGGTGGAACGCAGTGGACGCGACCCGCAGGTATTCGATATCTACAGCCGACTGCTGAAGGATCGCATCATTTTTCTCCAAGGCGAGATTGATGATGATAGTGCGAACCTGGTGGTGGCTCAGATTCTTTTCCTGCATTTCGATGATCCCAAGGCGGATATCCACCTTTACATCAATTCACCGGGCGGCTCAGTGACTGCTGGCATGGGTATTTTTGACACCATGAAGTACGTCACCTGCGATGTGGCAACATATTGCATAGGCATGGCAGCGAGCATGGGTGCCACCCTGCTGGCAGCCGGAACCAAGGGCAAGAGAAACGCCCTTCCTCACGCCGAGGTGATGATTCACCAGGTACTGGGTGGTGCACGCGGACCTGCCACAGATATCGAGATCCGCACCAAGCACCTTCTTCGTACCAAGAGGAAGATGAACGAGCTGCTCCAAAAGCTGACCGGACAGCCGCTCGAAAAGGTTGAACGCGACACTGATCGTGACAACTACATGAGCGCTTACGAGGCCAAGGAGTACGGGCTGATTGACAATGTGCTCGAGAGGATGCCTGCAGGGGTCAGCAAACAAGCCTGATCCGACTGATTCCAGGCTGATCCTCGCGGGTTAGCCAGGAAAGTTGCAGGCATGGCACGAAGCCTATTTACATCCGCTCTTATTCTTGCCTTGGTAGCCTGTAGCCAAGGCTGCAAATCAACCGATCACAAGTTGGAATCCGAGCTTCGCGCCCGGGACAATGATATTTCCTACCTGCAGGATGAGCTTTATCGATCCCGCACCATAAATAAGGCCATGGAAATGGAACTGCGCTCCCAGCGAGGGGAGGTTCCATCCGGAATCGGGTACAACCCCATGGTCAAGATTTATCCTCTCAAGACAGTCACGCTCGGAAGGCAAACCGGAGCCATAGATAACGACGGCCAAACCGGGGACGAGGCTCTGCAGGTTGTTCTTGAACCCAAGGATGCTGACAACCATTCCGTGAAGGTGCCGGGCACTCTCGAGGTTCAAGTTGTGGAGATTCTTCCTGAAGGGCTTAAGAACCCACTTTCCTCATGGACCGTTGAAAATGACGAACTCTCCCGGTCTTGGCGCAGCGGCCTTCTAACCACAGGCTACATGCTGATTCTGCCATGGAAGATCTGGCCCCAGCATGAAAAGCTGAGGGTTATTGTGCAATTCAAGGTTGAAGATGGCAGGATGTTTGAGGCGGAAAAAGATTTCACCGTAAAACTGCCCGCTGGTCTGATGAAGCGAAATAACACCATCCTGGAGACAAGCCCGATTCCATCCGGAACAGTGGTTCCCATGCCGAAAGATTCGGGCATCCCCCTGCCCGCCCCAGTAAAGGAAAAAACTAATACTCCAGAACCGCCGGTAATTCCCACTCCGTCCAAACAACCTGCACCCACACCCCCCGCAACTGTGCCACCCGTACCCTCCAAACTTATTCCCCCACCGCCGTCTTCCACAAAGGCAACCACACCCGCTCCACCGGCTATAACTACCAAAGAAGTTTTGCCTGAACTTAAAAAGGAAGAAAAATCAATCCTTCCACCCCCACCACCATTACCAACCCCTGGCAAGGAAACATCCACTCCACCAAAGGCACCAGTTCCCGGGCCAAATCTGACATCCATGCCATCCTCCTCCATGCCTATGCAGGTAGAAATGGTATCTTCAGGCGCCTGGCGAGGTGTGCAAAGGGTGCCGATATTGCCCGCTGTTCAATTAATGAGACCCACAAAGAACGGCATCCTTCAAGAAAATTAGAACAAGCCGCTATCGGTTGAAGAACGCAACCATAAATTGAGATATAACAGTTAGAAACAGGACAAAACATCCGCAAAAAATCAGAATCAAACCACCCCGATGTTCGGGAGTCAACGTTTCCGCAAGATTCTCCTTAACCGAAACCATCACCCGTCTGCATAGAATCCCTGTTGGATTGCTGAAATGGAGGCTGGCGTTAAACATGGGCCGGAACACCTCCACTTCCAGGGTTTCCTCAGCCTGGGTTTGTGAATCTTTCAGGGTAAAAAAGTTTCCCACCCTGTTGGTTTGCATACCCGGAATATCCAGAGCTTTGGTCAGGCTATGCTCCACAAGGCCGGGATCGACATTGTAGATCACATACATATTTCGCCTGCGCTTTAATAACACAGCGGCAAGCACAACCACCATCACAAGATAAAACAGCCATAGAAAGATCCAGAATGATCTAGACCCTTCAAGCGAGGCGAATGGCATTGGGCCTTCCCCGGTCAGCCAGTACCTGCGCCAGGTTTCATTAAGCGAAGAGATAATCGAAGGAATCCCAAAAAAGATCAGACCACTTGCAGCAAACAACATGGCTGCAAAATCCCAGGTTCCCTCCACAATTAGTGGCTTGGACTGGCGATTGATGCTTCCCACCCATATCAGGTAAACAGCAACAGGCAGAAAAAGAATTAAAACGATCACTTCTGACACTCACCCAATCGATTGGAATAAGGAACCAATTACTGGCATAACATGATGAATTCGATTCTAATGGTTCATGAAGCTATGGGCAATGACCCATCAGCCGGTAACCTACCAGACGGAGAATCTGAAAAAATGACGATGCCAACAAGAATGCTGGGCAACACGGGATTAAAAGTCTCGGTACTCGGCTTCGGAGCAGCACCATTGGGCGGTGTTTACGGCCCTTTTAACGAAAAAGAATCCACCGATACCGTCCACAAGGCCATCGATCTGGGCATCAACCTGTTTGATACCAGCCCTTATTATGGGGTCAGGCTGGGTGAGGAAGTTCTTGGCAGGGCCCTTTCGGGTGGCTGGCGCCAGAAAATATTGCTGGCAACCAAGTGTGGCCGCATCGACAAGGCAGAGTTCAACTTCCGGGCGCCATTCATCATCCAGAGCATGGAAGATTCCCTGAGACGACTGCAGACAGATTACTTTGATATTTTCCAGGCTCATGACATCGAGTTCGAATCCAACCTGGACATGGTCTTCACAGAGACCTATGAGGCTCTTCAAAAACTGAAGAAGCAGGGCAAGTGCCGGTTTATCGGCATGACAGGCTACCCGCTTGGTTTGCTGGAACGGGCCTTGGAAACATGTCAGTTGGATGTATGCATCAGCTATTGTCATTGCACCCTGCTGGACCAATCCATGCTTGGCAAGCTTGTTCCAGTGGCCAAAAGGCGCGGCACAGGAATCATGAACGCAAGCCCGCTCGCGATGGGCCTTCTGACCAAATCACCACCCGAGTGGCATCCAGCACCGGAAGAGGTGAAACAGGCCGCCCGCAAGGCCGTGGAATATTGCGAATCCAGGGGCAGCGACCTTTCCCTGCTTGCATTGCAATGGGTGCTTCAGCAGGAGGAAGTTGCCACCACATTTGTGGGTATGTCTCGCATGAGTGAGCTTGAAAATAATCTGCGTGCCCTGGAGGCCAGGCCAGATCCCGAATTGCTGGCAGGTGTAAAAGAAATCCTGAAGCCGGTGCAGGGTAAATGCTGGCCAAGCGGACACTGGAAGGCAGAAGGCTGATTTAAAAAGGGAACCCTAACATGAGAACCTGGATGCCTGGCGCATTGGCGTTGCTTTTTGTCACCAGTCAGTTGACAGCCCAGAACCTCAAGCCCCAAGAGGCGATTTCCCGAATGCAAGTGCCGGAAGGCATGGAAGCACGGCTTGTTGCCAGCGAACCGGAGATACGCCAGCCATTAAGCATGTTCTTTGATGCCAGGGGCCGCTTGTGGGTGTTACAGTATCTGCAATATCCGAATCCTGCGGGCTTAAAGGCCCTCAAACAGGATCAATACCTGCGTACCATCTGGGACAAGATTCCCGAACCTCCGCCAAAAGGTCCGAAGGGCATCGACAAGATTACCATTCTCTATGACCGTGATGAAAAGGGACTCTTTCGAAAATCCAAGGATTTTGCCACAGGTTTGAACCTGGCTTCAGGGATGGCCTGGGGGCACGGTGGACTGTTTGTGGCCAACCCTCCATACCTTCTTTTCTACCCGGATAAAAACGAGGATGACATTCCCGATGGCGACCCCGAGGTTCTTCTGGAAGGGTTCGGCATGGAGGATTCCCACGCCTATGTAAACTCTTTGCAGTGGGGTCCGGATGGCTGGCTTTACGGGGCGCAGGGTAGCACCGTCACTGCCAGGGTGCGTGGCATCGAGTTTCAACAGGGCATATGGCGTTACCACCCGATCACGAAGGAATTTGAACTTTTCTCGGAAGGAGGTGGCAACACCTGGGGGCTGGATTTTGATGCCACCGGCCAGATCATCGCCGGCACCAACTATGGCAACTACACCATGCTGCACCAGTTGCAGGGCGCTTATTATGTCAAGGGTTTTGCCAAGCATGGGCCGTTGCACAACCCGCACACCTATGGTTACTTTGAACACGTGCCTTTCAAAAACTTCAAGGGTGGCCATGTGACCAATGGTGGCATCGTCTATCAAGCCGACCTTTATCCGCCTTCTTTCCGCAACAAGTACATTGCGGGAAACCTGCTTTCCAATGATGTCTATTTCCATGATTTTTCTGCCACGGGTTCCACTTTCACCGGTAAGTTTGACGGAGACTTCTTAATTTCCAAGGATCCCTGGTTCAGGCCGGTGGACTGTTTTCAGGGACCGGAAGGTGCGGTTTACATCGCGGATTGGCATGACAAAAGAGCCGCACATCTGGACCCGGTGGACAATTGGGATCGTACCAATGGGCGGATCTACAAAGTGGTGCCGAAGGGGTTCAAGGAACCCGAAACTTTCGACCTTCGCAAAAAATCGGGCGAGGAACTTGTGAACCTGCTTGGTCACCCGAATGTCTGGTATTCCCGCGAGGCACGAAGGTTGCTTGCGGAAAGCCGTGATGAAAAAGTGGTGCCGGCATTGAAAAAACAATGCGCTTCCGGTTCCCCCAAGCTTGCCTTGGAAGCATTATGGGCACTTGCGGGAATGCAAAAAGCCGATGAAGAACTATTGGTGGAACTCTTCAACCATCCCAGTTATTCCGTCAGGGAGTGGGCGGGAAGGTTGCTTCTGGATCATCGGCAAAAACAACCATCGGCAGGCGCGGTGGGCAAATTGATTGACCTGGCCCGTGGAGAGTCTTCTCCCAATGTTTTGGCTCAACTTGCATGCACCGCCAGAAGGATCGATTCCGACCTGGCTTTGACCCTTATCAAAACACTGTACCAGCATGATCAGATGATGCGGGATCCATATATGCCCATGCTGCTTTGGTGGGATGTGGAGGATCGTTCCATCCGTAATCGAACCCAGATTCTGGAATGGTTCAGCGACATTTCCTTCTGGCAAAAGGCCATGGTGAGGGAAAACCTGCTGGAGCGCATTTCGCGCAGATGGGTTTCTGAAGGCACCCAGTTTGACTGGGAGGCATGCGCCAAACTGCTGGAACTTTCTCCAGATGATTCCTCACGACGCAAGGTACTTTCCGGAATGGAGAAAGCACTGGAAGGCAGAAGGCTGGCCTTGGTACCTACCCCCATGGAGAAACCCCTGGGCACACTTTTGCAAAAACAACCAAATGATAAAGATATATTAAGGCTGGCTTTCCGAATGGGTAGCGAACCAGCCTATCAGCAAGTTGCATCTCTGGC
This sequence comes from Planctomycetota bacterium, assembly GCA_041180805.1. Lineage (GTDB taxonomy): Bacteria > Planctomycetota > Planctomycetia > Gemmatales > Gemmataceae > JBEGQX01. The sequence goes on along the minus strand of JBEGQX010000379.1, from coordinate 9,515 downwards.
CAAGGCAACTGGCAAAGATCAATCCTGGGCGATTGATCTTCTGGCCCAGGTGGCATCGGAAAAGGAACTACCGTTGTTCGTGACAGCCCTTGCCAAGCCAAGCCCTGACAATGTGCGCCTTTCTGCCCTTAATGCCCTGAACGCATTCAAGGAACCTCTGGTCGCGAAAGAGGTTTTGAAAAACTATCCGACATTCAGTGCATCCCTTAAGCAAAAAGCGATCGCCTTGCTTGCACAAAGAGAGTCTTTCGCGCTGCATCTTTTAAAATCCGTGGATTCCAATGCGATTCCGAAAACCGATATCAGCATGGACATGGCCCGATCCATGGCTTCCCACAAGGATGCCAGCATACAAAAGCTTCTGGAAAAACACTGGGGCAAGGTGTCTCCGCCCAGCCCGGGTGAGAAGCTTGCCCGCATAAGCTATGTGCAACTGGTAGTGAACCGAACCAAGCCGGATATCAACCATGGCAGGGAACTTTTCAAGAAGCAGTGCGCCAACTGTCACATCCTGTTTGGCGAGGGAAGCAAGGTCGGGCCAGACCTGACCACATCCGACAGGCAATCACTTACCCAACTGGTAACCCATGTGGTGGATCCAAGCGCCTACATTCGCCCGGAATTTGTCGCACAGGTGGTTGAAACCTCCGACGGGAGAACCCTGACAGGGTTGCTGGCTGAGGAAACCGGGAACTCCATCACCCTGATCGATGCCAAGAACCAAAAAACTGTTCTGGCACGCGGCAAGGTGGAAAGCATGGCAAGTTCTCCCAAGTCCATCATGCCCGAAGGTATTCTGGATACGCTGACCGATCAGGATATAGCGGATCTTTTCAGCTATTTAAGGAGCAATCCCACACCCAAGCCTTGAAAACTGCATCCCCTGAATCATTAATATGATGGTACATCATGATTTATGATCGGGGAATCTTATGGATTGGCTGCAACATCCCTCACTGGCTTTGGTTCTGAAAGAATTACACGAGCACCGCATTTACAAGCTTTTAAATTCGCCAAAAGCCATCCAAGTTTTCATGGAGCACCATGTCTGGTGCGTTTGGGATTTTCAAAGCCTGCTCAAGGCCATGCAAAGGCACTTCACCTGCGTGGAAATTCCCTGGCGGCCAAGCCCGCAACCGCTCTTTCGCAGGCTTATTAATGAAATTGTTCTTGGCGAAGAAAGTGACGAGGATGGCCAGGGAGGCTACCTGAGCCATTTCGAGCTTTACCTGAAGGCCATGAAGGAAGCCCATGCCGACACAGGCCCCATCGAAAAATTTCTTGGCCTGCTTCGTGATGGAACCGAAGTGGAAAAAGCCCTGCAACTATCTGCCGCGCCTCCGGCAGTAATACCTTTTGTCAGGCATACCATTCAACTGGCCAGCAAAGCACCAATTCATAAGGTGGCTAGTGCCTTCACCCTGGGTCGCGAGGATCTTCTTCCCGGTTTGTTTCAGAAAATTCTGGAGCAAGTTTCCCAGAGAGAACAGGTTAGCTACACCATTCTGGAATATTACCTGAACCGCCACATTGAATTGGATTTCAACACTCACGGGCCACAAGCCTTTGCCTTGCTGGATGCCACTTGCGGGAACGATGGCGCAAAGGTAGACGAAGCGGTTTGCACCGCCAGGGAATGCCTTGAGCAAAGGCTTAACCTCTGGAACGCGGTGGCAAAACAGATTGCCTGAGATCATAGGCCCTGTTTTTTCAATTCTTCCCGAACCATTTGAAAGGTCGAGAGCATAAACCTGCCAAGGTCATCTCGCCTTTCGGCATATTTGGCACTTTCCAAGGGTGTACCGTCAAAATCCTTGGGGTCTGCAAACGGCAGGGAAATTCTTGCTGATGCACCAGCCACACTGGGGCATTCCATGTCTGCCTCGTTGCAAACCATGATGGCGATAAAACCTTTTTGCGGGTTGAATGGATCGTTGTACTTTTTGGAAAACTCCACCATGCTGGAACTCTTGTCATTGCCCCAACGAATCTTGTAGCAGGGATTCTCCTCGCCTTTCAGACCTTTGGGTGCCTTTTCCCCTGTTTCAACAATTTCAAATCCGATGTCTGTTAATGCCTTGATGGACCTAATGTTGAAAGCGCTAGGCTGGGTTCCACCAGAATAAAAATGGATCCCTTTTAAACCATGAAACGTCACGGCAGCATTTCCCATGGCCGCGCCCATCATGCTTCGGCGAGAATTCCCAGTGCAGACTATGATCAGATCAACCTTCCCTTCCTTTTTGTAACAGTTGACTATTTCCTCTATTAATTTTGCCTGTGCTTTTACATGGGTCCTTGAAATCTTTTGCGGCTGTTCTGGTAACTTTTCAAGATGTGAATGAATGTTCAAATGCATGATTTTTTTGGAATCCTCACCATGAAATGGCAATGAATGATAACCAAACAAAAAACATAATAGAGATATCACAATTTAAGGCTCCATTGACCACAACAAGAATGTTCAATATGGATGTTCAGTAAATTATTTCATTTCGTCAAAACAAAAGTATTTTTTCTTCAATTCTTGAATTCTTCAACAACATTTCACAATCCACATCTGGAGCGGATAAACACATTCTACAAGTCATCAAATCATCATTTCTAATTCATGGTTTCTTAACTCTAAGGCAATCACTCCACCTTAGGATATCCAAGTATTCAATTCCATGGTTGGCGTGGAGAAGAAGTCATGTTCAAATCAGTTTCGGTTCGGAAAAATGGATTTACCTTGATCGAGTTGCTGGTGGTAATTGCCATCATTGCAATTTTGATCGGCCTCCTTTTGCCTGCAGTGCAAAAAGTGCGGGAAGCCGCATCCAGAATGAGTTGCTTTAACAACCTGAAACAAATCGGCCTGGCGATGGTGAATTATCACGAGACATATCAGGGTTTTGCCTATGGTGGATCCGACGGTCCCAACCAGAATTGCTGCAATGCAACTTCCAGGGTTGGCTGGACATGGGCATACCACATTTTGCCCTTCATGGAACAGGAAAATTTGTACAAGGATCCTTCCGATACCGTCATTACGGGAACCGCTGTGAAGCCCTATTATTGCCCCACCAGAAGGCAGCCAAATGTGTACGGCACAACTGCAAAATGTGATTATGCCGGAAATTGTGGCACTAATATGGCGGGCCGTGGTATTGATGGCATGGTTGTAGCCCAGTGGAAGGCACCTTCAGCAAGTCTGACTGCCAATTACGCCCCAGATATGCCTGCTAGAAGAATTTTGGATATTAGCGATGGTTCCAGCAACACCATCATGATTGCCGAAAAGCAGGTGCATGTCAGCACCATGGGAACTTCCAAAGCTGGCGGGGATAATGAATCCTGGAATAATCCCGGCTGGGATCAGGACAATGTTCGCTGCGGTAACCAACCCGATGGTGGAAATCTTCCCAATAACGCCAATGATTCACTACCTCTTCCGGATGACAGGCATCCAGATTCCACCAAGGCAACTTTCTGGTCCACCCGTTTTGGCAGTTCTCACCCTGGCGTTTTCAATGCAGTCTTTGCGGATGGGTCCGTAAAAAGCCTTACTTACACCATGGATGCGGCCAACTGGTTAAGGCTTTGCAAGATCAATGACGGTGAAGTCATTACCTTTTCCTACTAATCAAGCCTAAGGATTCGAACATGAGTACCAAAACCAGGAATGCCTTTACCTTGATTGAACTTTTGGTGGTGATCGCCATCATTGCCATTTTGATTGGGATGCTGTTGCCCGCGGTGCAAAAAGTGCGGGAAGCCGCAGCCCGCATGAGTTGCCAAAACAACTTCAAGCAAATTGGTTTGGCGTACCAGAATTTTCACAGCCAGTACGGTTTTTTTGCCCCCGGTGCGGTTCGGTCACCCGCCACAGGAACCTTGAATCCCATTTATGGAAAGCTTGGCGTTGCCAAAAATGGTGTCAACCATGGCTGGGCAATCTACCTTTTGCCCTACATGGAACAGGAAAATGTCTACAAACAGTACAGGTTTGACCTGAATTGGGATAACATCGCCAATGCACCGGTTTATAGCGCGCCTATCAAAGGTTTTCTATGCTCCAGTTCCCCAGAACCCAACAACCGTTTTTGCATGCCTAATGGCCCGGCTGGAACCCCCATCAAGGTGGCATCCACCGATTATGCGCCCAATAATTCCTATGACTCCGCCCTGGAAACCGCAGGCTTGGTGGATGTTTGTGTTTTGCGAAACGGTGTGCTTCAAGTTCAGTCTGGCACCAGCAGCGTAGTAGTGGATGTTACACAAATTCGCGATGGAGCATCCAACACCCTGATGATTTCCGAATGTGCGGGTCGCCCCCAGAGCTGGTCCAATGGAAAGATGACCAGTGCCACCGCGGGAAGTGATGGAGGCTGGGCAGATCACAACAGCGAATACATTGTGCACGGTGCGGGTTCGCCTCCCAAATGTCATACCAATTGCACCAATGGAAACGAGGTTTACAGTTTCCACACGGGTGGTGCCAATCATGTGTTTGCGGATGGATCTGTGCATTTCATCAGCGAAAAAACTGATATCCGGGTTTTTGTCAAACTGATCACCCGAAGTGGTGGTGATGTGGTTAATTCAGGATTCTAAACATGAATTTCCGTGTAATACTTGCAAGCCAACTTTTTTGCCTCTTGCTTACGACCGGGTGTGCCTCGGAAAGGGGGCCCATAAAGTTCCCTACATTCAAGGTAACGGGTCAGGTAAATTACGATGGGAAGCCCGCTGAAAATGTGCAGGTATATTTGTTTCCCCTGGCTGCACCCACCATGCCGGATATTCCTTCGAACCCCAGAGCTATTTCTGGCAAAGATGGAAGATTTGAAATTTCCACCTACGAGGAAAAAGATGGGGCACCAGCGGGAAAATACCAAATCCTTATGATCTGGACGGATGAAAAACCTAATGAAGAGGAAAAGAAAGACAGGTTCATGGGCTGGTATGGACCCGCCTATAGCCAGTTGGAAGTCATGGTGAAGGAGGGGGAAAACACCCTACCTGCCATTCAGGTTCCCCTGATTACCCGTGCCCCGGATCAGGTGAATGGAATTCCCGGGCGAAATTAAACGGAATTACCTAAAGCCAATATTTCAAGAATAATCGGTAATTTCTTAAAAGCAGCCAGTTAAGCCGGTTTCTTCTCGAATTCTTCAACATCATTTCACTTTAATGAGCCTAAAAGCTTTCATAAATATAAATGGTTCATTGATCAATTTACCTCATTCCGAAATTATCAAATTTTCAAGTGAAACGGGGTTCATCAATATGCGATCCGAATCCAATGCTAACCGAAACGGTTTCACCCTAATTGAACTTCTAGTGGTCATCGCCATCATAGCGATTCTGATTGGGTTACTGCTGCCTGCAGTTCAAAAAGTTCGCGAGGCAGCGGCAAGGCTGACTTGCACCAACAACCTCAAGCAGATTGGCCTGGCGGTGATGAACTACGAAAGCACCTACAGGCATTACCCCATGTGCCGGGTTTCCAATGCTGGCGCCAGGGTCATTTATGGAAATTCCAATCGCTCTTTATTCGTCATGCTTTTGCCTTACATAGAACAGGAAGCACTTTACAAAAAGTACGAGGCCACCTATGCGCCTTTTCCAACTTCCACGGGTACAAATCGCAGAAACTGGGATCACCCCGATATGACCAGTATTTATCAAACCAAACTAAAAACTGTTATTTGCCCTTCTAATCCTGGTCCAACCGTGGATACCGGAAATGGTCCGGATCATCCTTACACAAATGCCTCAACCTCGGATTACAACGTGATGAATGGTGTGGAGTTGGCTAATACACCTAATGCTTATTCCATGGGTTTGATTCCCTACACCATGGATGCCACTACGCGCCTTGGAATGCTGGATTTTACGGCGCCAACCACGGCTTCCAACATTACCGATGGAACCTCCAACACCTTATTGGTAGTGGAAGATGCTGGCAGGCCAAACCGGTACGCCAAGGGCAAGATTCAAGCAGGTTTAAGATCCTCGGGTGCGGTTTGGGCTGACAATGATGGAACATTTACGCTGCATGGTTTTTCCACAGATGGTCTTACCCAAGCTGGCCCCTGTGCCATCAATTGCAACAACAGCAACGAGGTCTATTCATTTCATACGGGAGGAGCGAATGTGGTGTTTGGGGATGGTTCAGTTCGCTTTTTTAGGGAATCCATCAATATAGGGGTTGTTGCTGCCGCCATCACCCGCAGCAACGGAGAAGTGGTAAATGTGGACTAATTTTAAGACTCTTGGGTTTGCCTTGATTTTATTTTGCCAGGTTCTTGGTTGCGGAGGTGACCCCTCTTTTAAACCTTCGGTGCCTGTTTTTCCGGCCAAGGGTAAGCTGGAATTTCAGGGCAAACCTTTGGATGGTGTAACCCTGATATTCAACCCAGTGGATGAAAATCAAAAAATTAAACCGCAAGCCACCACGGATGGCGAAGGGAATTTTACAGCCACCACTTTTCAAACGGGGGACGGCGCACCGGAGGGGGAATTCCTTATCACTCTTGTGGTAAAAACTGAGGAATCCGATTCGGCGCGTGAGGATGCGGAAGGCAATGGCCGTGCCAAGCCTGCAAAAACCAAATTCCCCGTCAAATTTCAAAACCCCACTACCAGCACACTTAGGGTTAAGGTTAGCAAGGGCCAAGCCGATCTTGGTACCCTGGAAATCAAATAAGCGTGATTATTACCACCTGAAAGCCTTCATCACTGAAGAATAATCATCCGTCCAAATCATAAAATCTTTTTCCGGTGGCTTTTCCCACTTATCAGTCGCAATTTGCGGAATTATGGTTTCCCTGTTTTTACCCATGATGACCCACATGGATGGGTACAACCCAGACTTGGATTCCCTTTCGGAAATTTTGCCTTTGCTTTGGTTTTGAACCAAACTAGCAAGACCAAGTTCTTTAGCCACGGCATTTAATTGCGGCCTGAGGTCGATATGCCGGTTAGAGATGTGAAATAACAACACCCCGTCATCCTGTAACTTGGAGTAAAAGCCTCGTACTGCCTCAAGGGTAAGCAAATGAGTTGGTATGGTGTCCGAGGAAAAAGCATCCAGGATTAGAATCCCATATTTTCCATCAGGTTCCTTCATAAGGGTATTTCTGGCATCCCCAATCTTTACCTCATATCTTCCCTTGCATTCCTTCAGGTAAGTAAAAAGCTTTTTGTTGGAGGCAATCCTTGCCACCATGGGATCAATTTCAAAAAAGTCCACCTGCTGGCCGCCGACGGCATACCAAGCCAGGGACCCCGCCCCCAGCCCAACCACACCCACAGGAGCATTCATTTTCAACTGCTGTCTGGCTAATAAAACCTGTCCCGCTGGACCAAAAGGGTGGTAATACACCAGCGGGGAAAAAGAAGGCTTGCCCGGTTCTGTTGTAACTTGGGCGCCATGTTCTGTGGAACCATGATAAAGCCAGTGAACTTTTTTATTGGTACCAAGCCCAACCCGGTGTATGCCATAAAAACTGCGATCCTGGAAAAGCAAATCGGGGTGGCTGGCATCCAGAATGAATATTTTTAAAAACATGATCATGACATAAGCCATCCCAAAAAGGATTGGCCTTGGCAGAAATGGAATTAACACCAAAGCAACCAGCGATTGCCAGCCATCGTGATCAGTTTGGCGAAGAATCATAAACACCAACGCAATCAGGATTCCCAGCCCCAACATCCACCGAAGCTGTCTGGAATGAAACTTGGAATCCACCTGCCTGAACCATGGAAGTGCGGGCATGGCCAAGGCTGCCAAAGAAAGTGACAGGGCATATTCATGCAAGTCAGAGAAGACCAAAGGGGCAATCAAAGCCTGAAAAGTTCCCGCGAAAAAACCCCCAACCGCAATCCAAAGATAAAATTCCGTCAAACCATTTATGTTTGGCTTCGCCTTATAAAGGCTGCCGTGGCAAACCAGACCCACCAGAAAAAGTGTTCCCATCCAGAGGAATAATTGCTGGCTAAAATCAGATTGACCCCCAGCAAGGGACAAAAACGCCTGCAAGATCAAAGCAAGAGCATTGGCCCACAAAACAAGATTCCAAAGGTTTTGTTTCCAATCCAGAAAACCAAGAATAAAAGTGAACATGTAAACCATCAAAGGAACCAGCCACACCATGGGCATGGGTGGCAACTCCTGGGAGATCCTGGCGGTTATCGCAAGCATCAAACTCGCCGGAATGAAAGATAGCAAAACCCACCAAAACCTGCTCTTTGGTTCTTGGCTGGCCATGTCAATCGGGGGAAGTTTCATTTCAGGCAAGCGGCTTTTCCACACTGCAATCCCACAGGCAACGAGGAACATGCCAAATAAAACCCAGATAGCCCACCAAGCCAAGGATTGATTTTTCAATCCCAGAAAGGGTTCCACCATCACCGGGTACACCAGCAAACCCAAGATTGTTCCGATGTTGCTGGAAATATAAAGGGAATAAGGATTTCGTTTCCCGGCATCCGCATAAGCAAACCACCATTGCAATAGCGGGGCGCTTGCACCAAGAAGCGTCAGGGGAATGAAGGCTTTTTTAAACAGCAAGATCCCCAGGTGAATGGTGGGAAATTGGCTGGTTGATATTCCTTGAAAACTGTCGGCATGGAATGGAATGAAAAGGATTGCGAAACAGGAAAAAGCAAGGTGCACCAAAGTGGCGATACGCGGCTTGAACCATTTTGAGAGTAGAAAGGCATAAAAGTAGCCAGCCAGTAGACAAGCCTGAAAAAACATCATGGATGTTGTCCAGGTGGAACTTGAGCCGCCAAAGGAAGGAAGTAGCATTTTGCCCAGCAATGGTTGAACACAACTCATCAGGAAGGCGGAAAGAAAGGAAACACCAATAAAAAGTACCAACATAGGTTTTAAGATCCGTTGGAAGGGTGAAAGAAAAAATTTTAGCAGGAGAAGGAAATATTAGGTCATGAAGAAACCATGAAGAACATATTCCATACCTGCGGATAAAGGCTGATCTTTTTTTATTAGGAATTGAAGAATATTTACGGATGATCCATAGATAAGTGGTTGCTGATGTATGAAAAAGCCCTGTAAAAAAGGTGGTTTTTATCTACACAATTTCTTCACGCAAACCACTTCCGCTATTCATTGGAATATTGATTCCGCATCCGATTCAATACCATAGCGTGCTGCTAATTCACGCTGGAATTTAACTTTCTTAAAGGAGTCTCGTATGATTCGAAGTTTGTCTTCCCTGAAGAGCGGGAAGAAGGCTTTCACCCTGATCGAGTTGCTGGTGGTGATTGCCATTATTGCCATTTTGATTGGCTTGCTGCTTCCCGCAGTACAAAAGGTTCGTGAAGCTGCTGCCAAGTCCAGTTGCGCCAATAACCTGAAGCAGGTTGGTTTGTCACTGCACAATTTCCAAAGCACTTACAACTGCTTCCCAACCTCTGGTGAAGGTGTTACCGGCACCGGAGCCACCGGTTTTGACACCATCTCCACCTTCACAGCCATCCTGCCCTATATGGAGCAGGAAAAT
>JBEGQX010000378.1:0-3488 GCA_041180805.1 Planctomycetota bacterium | reverse complement strand
ATATTCTCTAGAGCTGTCAATTCATGGTAAAAAGCATATTCTTGGGGAACTACACCCAACATGGCCCTATGGTTGGGATTCATAATATTTAATATCTGATTATCGATTCTTATTTCACCTGTCGTTTGCTTTAACAACCCCGAAAGTATTTTTAATAATGTGGATTTTACTGCACCATTGGAACCAACAAGTGCCACAACCTCGCCTTTACAAAGATTAAAATTAACCCCTTCCAAGGCATTAAAGACACCAAACAATTTTCCAACATTACAGACTTGTAGTATGTTCGCTGTATTCATGCCGATATGATGAAATTTTTAGCTTCCTTGGTAAATAAAAAAAGCGGCAAGAAACTTGCCGCTGTTTAGATCAGACTTTAAAAACAGATTACTTCTTGGCTTCTTTTTTATCTGCGGCTTTTTTATCCCCACCTGCTGCATCAGCAGGAGCTTCCTTGGCAGCCTTCTTGGTCTTTTTACCAACCTTCATAACGCGAACCTTAGGAATTCCAAATGGACTCATGCCATCCTTCCAACGTTCTTCAGCCTTTAGAACTTCAATTCTTTCGGCACGTTTTAAAACATTCCTGGACCTTGCCAGAGTATTTTTTCTCTTTAAACTCTTATCAATCGACATGGCAAACATACCTCGAAAACAGCTAATTACTTATCATATCAATATAAAATATAATGGGATTTTGACAAGATAGACTACAAAGAACTTGTTCCTTCATAATCAAGGTGGTTTCAAATGCAATTAAAGCTGGATTACGGTAAAACTGGCCTCGAAGTAACCCTGCCAGACGAAAAAATAGTTGGCCCGCTTTCCATCAAACCAGCCAAGCCGATTTCAAACCCTGAAGAAGCCATAAAAAAAGCCATTGAAAATCCAATCGGGACCAAAAACCTTTTTGAACTTGCCAAAGGAAAAAAAAGTGCCTGTATTGTCATTTGTGACATAACAAGGCCTGTTCCCAACAAACTTATTTTACCTCCAGTAATTGAAACCTTGCAAAAAGCTGGCATACCAAAAGAAAATATCTACCTATTAATTGCCACGGGTCTTCACCGCCCAAATGAAGGGGATGAACTTATTGAGCTTATTGGTGAAGAAATAGCAAAAAATTACAAGGTTTATAACCATCATGGCAAGGAAACCTCAGAGCACGATTACCTTGGGACTACCGATAACGGCGTACCCGTCTATATTGATTCCCATTACATGAGGGCAGAACTTAAAATTACCACCGGTTTAATTGAACCGCATCTTATGGCAGGTTACAGCGGTGGAAGAAAGGTTATTTGCCCGGGAATCGCTGGGCTTGAAACCGTTAAAGTATGGCATGGGCCAAAATTCCTTGAACATCCAAACGCGGATTGCGGCATTCTAATTGGCAACCCGGTTCATGAAGAAAACACAAAAATCGCATTAATGGCGGGATGTGACTTTATTGTGAATGTATGCGTGGATGGATCCCGAAACATTACATGGGTTGGCGCAGGCGACATGATCAAGGCATGGACCGAAGGCGTGAACTTTGTCCGTGAAGTTGTGAAGGCCCCAATATCAGAACCCGTCGATATTGTTCTCACCAGTTGTGCTGGCTACCCCCTGGATACAACATGGTATCAGGCGGTTAAAGGCCTTACCGGGGCCCTGCCAATTCTTAAAAAGGGGGGCACCATTATTCTTGTTGCAAGTCTGACCGAAGGACTTGGAAGCCCTGAATTCCAGCAAGTGCTTAAAGAAAACCCTGACATCAAAGCCTTCAAAAAACGCATCATGGAAACGGACTATTTTGTCATGGACCAATGGCAGGTTGAAGAATTTGCCAAAGTTCTTGAAAAAGGAAAAGTTAAGGTTTTCTCAAAAGGCATTCCTGCCGAAACCCTGCGAAAATGCCATGTGACTCCGGTGGATTCCGTGGAGAAAGCCGTGGCGGATTCTTTGGCAGAATATGGGCCATCAGCAAAAATTGCTGTGATTCCAAAAGGACCTTACGTTCTGGCCTGCCTTGCTTAGAGCATCCGGTCGCTGATACCGCCCTGAGCCGCCTCTGAACAACCAAGGATATTTACCAATTGGTAAAAATCTTTCTCGTATTGTTCACTGGTGGAATGGCAATGCTCGACTTCGTTGACAAGCAAAAGGTCATCTTTCCTGGGAATACCGTTCCAGCGCAAGACTTTTTCAAACGCGCCCATCTTTTGCGCGTAGACAACAATCACCTTGTGCTCGTCAAACTGGACTTCCATGGGTTTGCCTTGTGCCATGACAGCAACACCACTACAACCATCATTTAATAGGGTTTCCTCAAACTCACGGAGGTAACTTTCAAGAATTGGCTTGTCAATCCCCTCGCGGTGATGATCAATATGCCTGGATTTTCCGGAATCATGGCTGGATTCCAGAATCACATCCACAGAATCGCCAAGAACATCCACCAATTCCAAGAACAGATCAAACATCTTTTCCTTGGAAACGCTGATGACAAGACTGGGAATTTCCTGTTCTGTAAGGTTGTCTTTGAAGGTACTTTTTCGATAGCCTTCAACAAAAGTGGTATGGTCATTACTTGCCGGGAAAGCCGCACTGCTAAATGCAAAACTGCTGGACATGGGATATGCTTTCTCGAAAACATCAAGACCTGAAACCAGTTCACAAGGCTATGGTCAGATGGGAATTTGCTAGCCGAGTGAACAACAAAGTATATGCACCAGTTTCTACGAAATCCAAACCAGGAAAGTTCAAAAAAATTCGGACTTTTTAAACTGAAATGATTTTTTCTGTATTCCTTGCATAAGCCGGAAAACCACACCATGAAGTTGAAATAATCGGAATATTTTTTTTGCTTTACCCAGTTCATTGCGTTGGAGAATACCCATTTCCCCCAGGCCAGATAATCGGCCTTTTTGACCAACTGAAATTATCGCCAAAATCCTAAAAATGGAAGGTTTTCAAACTTTTAAAAGGTTTTTGCATCCAACCCCATTTATCAAAAAGGATCAAATAATTCGATTTTTATAAGAAATAATCCTTTCAAGGACTTCTTGCATGTTGCAGCAAACCTTCATTTTTCTTGCAATTTCATCCAGCCAACTGACTTTGGACATTCAGTTTTTGGAAAAAGTCATTCCCAGCCCATACCAGGAAAAAATATTCAAGGGCAATACTCCTCTGGGAACAATAAACTTTGGAAGCAAGCCAGCTTCCAATAGGTCCAATATGGCGGTTCAGAAAGAAACCATTTTAAAAATGACCAGGTATGGAACTCCTGTTGAAATGAAAATGATCGAATATCAGGAAATGAATGCAAAGGGAGAAATTGAAAAGGTTGGAATGCTTCAATTTCAAAATGGCAAATTGATTCGTTCGCTAACAGGAACAAGAGAAGGAAACCTTTTGAGAACCAATCTGGATAATTCCAAGGAAAGAATTATTCCCTGGGAAGAAGATAGCTATGGACCTCTAGGCATGGAACAAATGCT
>JBEGQX010000377.1:0-5710 GCA_041180805.1 Planctomycetota bacterium | reverse complement strand
GGCAATGGTTAATCGGCTTTGGTTGTTGACGATTTATGGCTGGCAATTAGACTGGTTCAAGGAGGTTAACCAACCATGGTGCTATCAATCCAAAGAATCTTAATACTGGGAATCATAGCGGGGTGTACCGTTTTTCCAGAGGTGGTTTTCGCACAAGGCGAAAAAAACCTTTATGAACAACGTAAGGTTATCGATCCCAACGGAATCAACAAGTTTTACAAAGGGCGCCAGATAGCGTATGTCATGGGTTTTCAGGCTGCTGGCTGGCTGGACCGCCCAGAACGAGAAAAAGAGGAGCATACCTCCAAACTGGTGGAATCTCTTAAGCTGAAGCCCGATATGGTGGTTGCAGATATCGGTGCCGGCAGTGGCTACCTTTCCTTCAAGATGGCATCTTTGCTTCCAAAAGGCAAAGTACTGGCGGTGGATATTCAAAAAGAGATGCTGGAATTAATCAGGCAGCGATCCAAGGAACGAATGATCGATAATGTGGAAGCCATCCAGGGAGATGTTACCAAGCCCAATCTTAAGGATGAATCCGTGGATATGATCATCATGGTGGATGTCTACCATGAGTTTGAATTCCCCCATGAAATGACCAAGGCCATGGTAAGCGCCCTTAAGAAGGGAGGGGCCATGGTGTTTGTGGAGTTTCGAGGTGAAGATCCCAAGGTGCCCATCAAGCTGGTTCACAAAATGACAGAAAAACAGGTAATGCTGGAAATGAAAGATATGGGTTTAAAGCACCGGGAGACCATTGGTGTCCTTCCCTGGCAGCACATCATTGTCTTTGAAAAAGAAACGAAAGGACCAACCCAGTGACCAGCGAGACAGAATTGAAAAAAGTGGCCAAAGGCTGGACTCGCAGTTCATTACTGGGATTGGAGGAACTTTCCCGCGGGGAATTGGACACAATCCTGGAAGTTTCCAAACATTTTGTCGAAGCCAGTCGCAACCCTGCGAAGAAGCATGATTATTTGAAGGGCAGGGTGGTGGCGAACCTTTTCTTTGAACCATCCACCAGAACCCGTGTCAGCTTTGGGCTGGCAGCAAGAAGGCTTGGAGCCGAGACCATCGATTTTTCGCCTTCCGGTTCCAGTGTCAGCAAGGGCGAAAGCTTCATAGATACAGCCAAAAACATTCAGGCCTTGGGAGTTCATGCCTTTGTGGTTCGCCACAGTGTGCCTGGCACACCAAATTTGCTTGCCCAGCACCTCGGTGCCCCGATTTTGAACGCTGGAGATGGTGCCCATGAACATCCCACACAGGGTTTGCTGGATGTGTTCACCATTCTGGAACATAGGAAATCACTCGAAGGGCTTACGGTGTGCCTGGTGGGTGATATCGCCCATAGCAGGGTTGCCCGAAGCAATATTCACGCATTAAAGAAATTAGGTGCCAAAGTCATAGTCTGTGGCCCCCCCACTTTAGTGCCTTACGATGTGGAAAAATTGGGAGTAGAGGCCGCATTCGATTTAGACAGGGTTTTACCACGGTGTGATGTGGTGAATGTGCTGCGTATCCAGTTCGAGCGTCAGCGAAGTGGTTTGTTTCCTTCCATCCAGGAATACTTCCGCCTGTTTGGCATGACCATGGAAAGGGTGAAAAAAAGCAGGCCTGATATGCTGCTGCTTGCCCCGGGCCCGATTAACCGTGGTATTGAACTTACCCCCGAGGTGGCGGATGGGCCGCATAGCGCAATCCTAAGCCAGGTAACCAACGGTTTGGCGGTACGAATGGCAGTTCTTTACCTCCTTCTGGCAAACAAGGGATAAACCATGCCTGTGGTTAGGTTGGAAGAGGCGAAAGAACCGTTTATTGTTGCACTGGATGTTGGTACATCTTCCGTGCGTGCCCTTTTGTACGATGGCAACTGCAATGCGGTGGAACCAACGACCCTGTTTGGAAGATCGCAGGTTGGGCTTCAAACAGATTCCAGTGGTATGGCAGTGTTTGAGGCTGAAGCCGTACCCAATGCGATAGCCGAGGTTCTGGATTCCCTGTTGGTTAAGCTGGGAAAGTTCGCTTCGAAGATTCGTGGCGTGGCGATCGATACCTTTGTTTCCAACATGATTGGTTTGGATGCCAACCACCAACCTCTGACACCGCTTTATACCTATGCGGATACTCGCTGTGCGGCAGACGCCAAAATGCTTCGTGTCAGATTCGATCAATCGCAAGTGCACGATCGTAATGGATGCATGATACACAGCAGTTATTACCCTGCACGGCTAGCTTGGGAAAAACGCCAGCATGGCGAAAGGTTTGGCAGGGTCAGGCACTGGTGGAACCTGGGTACTTTTTTGGCCTGGGTTTATCATGGCAGCAATACGGTCAGTTGTTCCACGGCTTCCTGGACTGGTTTGCTTAACCGCAGAACCTTGAAATGGGATGAGGTTTGGTTAAAGGAACTGGGAATAGAAACCGAGCAGCTACCCCAAGTTTCGGATTTGGCTCCGGGGTTGCAAGGTTTGAAAGAACCCTGGCGGTCCCGCTGGCCCGCTCTTGCCGATGCAAGTTGGTTTCTTTCCATTGGAGATGGAGCGGCTGCGAACATCGGTTCTGGTAGTGTGGATGAAAATCATATGGCCCTGACCATAGGTACCACCGCCGCCATGCGGGTGGTTCCCACCCAGATTCCAGAAAAAATTCCCCTGGGACTTTGGAACTATCGGGTGGATGGCAGCCGACCCCTGGTTGGTGGTGCCCTGACCGAGGGTGGAAATGTCCACGAGTGGTTGAACAAGACATTGAAACTCCCGGATGCTAGGGAATGTGAACGATTGTTGCTGGAAGCATCACCTGTGGGGCATGGATTGAGAATGCTGCCATTCTTTGCCGGAGAAAGGGCGCCTGGCTGGCGGGATGATGCCACCGCTACCATTGCTGGATTAAGAATTGGAACCACCCCCATGGATATGCTCCAGGCAGGTTTGGAGTCGGTTGCCCTTCGCTTGGGGCAGATTTACCGCAGGTTGGCACCCATGGCAGGGCCCAAGCATAGAATCCTTGCCAGTGGTGGGTTTTTGCAGTCTCCTGCCTGGGTTCGCATGATCGCAAGTGTATTAGGCAAACCTATCACGGCCTGTCTTGAGCCCGAGGCGACCAGCAGGGGGGTTGCACTTTTGGCATTGGAAGCCATGGGAGCCTTTTCTGGCAGAACATTACCCGTACCAGAATTGGGAACAACTTTTGAGCCGGATATGCAATCAAATAAGGTTTATCAGGAAGCTTTGCAGGCTCAGGAAGACCTTTACCAGCGCATACTTGGATAAATAGAAGGATGCCCCTTCTAATTCCTTCTCCTATACTTCCATTTTAGCTATTTTCACTCTTTGCAGGTGATGTGACATGGGATTCTTCTCTGGTCGGGTTTCTTTCATGCGGTTTCACGTCAAAGGAAAGTCGCCCAACAGTTTCGGACCCGAGCACTTGGAAAGGCTTGAATCCAAGGCGATTGGCAAGGAACGGGTTGCCTCCAGTGATGGGGTTGAAGCAGGCTGGTGTGCTGGTGGTCATCTTTTGGACCTAAGGTTTGACCTGGCGAAGAACATTGTGGACGACACATTGAACTTTGCGCTTCGCGTGGATGCCAACAAGCTTCCTTCCGATTTGTTGAAGGCATATACGCAGATAGAGCTTGATGCGCTTGCCGCTGAAAATCCTTCCGGCATGCCCAGCAAAAGGCAGAAGCGCGAGGCTCGCATGGCCGCCATGGACAAGTTGAACCAGGAGGCGGCGGATGGACGTTTCCTAAAGCGTAAGATTTTTCCCATGCTTTGGGATGCCAGATCGAATGAACTTCTGGTTGGAACCACATCTGTTTCCATTCTGGACAGATTGACGCTTCTTTTTGACCAGACCTTTGGCCAGAAACTTGAACCATTAAGTTCCGGGGTGCTTTCCTACAGGCTTGCGCAACCCCGCAGCCAGACCAGGGCAGTCGATGATGCCCAACTTTCCAGTTTTCATAAATCCGGCCAAGGTGGACAGGCCCAGTGGATTGTGGATGAATCGAATCGCGATTTTCTCGGCAATGAACTGCTGGTTTGGCTTTGGTATTTGCAGGCCCAGGGTAATGAATCCATCAAGCTGGAAGATGGTTCCGAATTGGCTTTCATGTTGGTAAGGTCGCTAAGTCTTGAATGCCCCAAGGGGCAGGATGGCAGGGAGAGCATTTCCAGCGATGCACCAACCCGATTGCCCGAGGCAATGCGAGCCTTGCAGAGTGGCAAGCTGCCCAGAAAAATTGGCCTGACCATTGTGCGCCAGGATCAGACTTATGAACTTTCCATCAATGCAGAACTGTTTTCGGTAAGCGGGGCCAAGCTTCCGCCTACCGAGGCTATTGAGGATCGTGCCCGACTGGAAGAACGCATGGAGCAGATTCGCCATCTGGTGGAAACTTTGGATCTTCTTCTGGATGCGTTTGGAAAAGTTCGCCTGGCCGAAAACTGGGGCAAGGATCTTTCCCATATTCGAAAATGGCTGCGCGAGGGCGCAGAGGAAGAATAATCTTCTGTCAAAATTCCCCATCCCACTTGATTTTTCCCATTTCAAGACGAAGACTTGAATTGGGGCCTTATTGCATTGCAATTGTGGCTTCCAATGTCCGGCATTAACACTTCTTTTCTTTAGCCGGGAGTGAATGTCATGCGAATCAAGGAACTGGCGGAAAATCTTGCACGCGAGTGCATGTCGGATCTTTGCGCTTCCGACCTTATGACCCAGCCACCCATTTCACTTTGTGGCAGAGCCACCATTCCGGAGGCTTTGCACCTTTTTCTGGAAAGGGGATTTCACGCTGCTCCTGTGATCGATGAGGCCGGCAAGCCCATCGGTGTGCTTAGCATGGCCGATGTGATGCGTCATGATTTGGATCGTGGCACCCATGCCTCACATGGCGATCGGGATATTCCCTTGCCGGATGGATTTGAACTTGAAGATGTGGATTTCGCCCGTGTGGAAGACATCATGACCCCCACAGTTTTCACAATTCCAAAAGAACTCCGTATGCCTGCCATCATCCAGCAAATGCTGGATTTGGATGTTCATCAGTTGTATGTGGTGGATAAAAATGGATTGTTGATAGGTGTCATCACCACCAAGGACATTGTTCGTTACCTTGGTTATGTCTTAAATTAATGAAAGTAAGTTTAAATTCTTGCAAGGTTCTGTCATTCGCATGGATGTGGAAAGGTATCTGGCTTATGATTGTCGCATGAGAAAATCCACATCGAATGCCATGGAAACCGGCATTTTCAAAGCTTTCAATCATAGTAAATTTGCTTTTACCCTTATTGAACTGCTTGTAGTGATAGCGATTATCGGTGTATTAATTGGATTGCTATTACCTGCGGTTCAAAAAGTGCGGGATGCTGCATCAAGAGCCCAGTGTCAGAACAACCTGAAGCAGTTGGGTTTGGCAAACCAATCGTATCTGGATACGCACAAAAAGTTTCCGCCTGGTTATGTTTCTGGTGTGAATGCCAATGGAAATGATACTGGCCCCGGCTGGGGCTGGAATTCCTTTCTACTGCCTTATCTGGAACAGCAGGCCCTGTTTGCCAAAGTGGATTTCAAGCAGCCGATTGAGGCGCCGGTCCACCAGAATGTGAGAAACTTGCTAATAAAAAATCTCCTTTGTCCAGGAGATATGCCTCCCTTTACTTTCCCGGTCGGAACAAGGTCTGCAACCGGTCAACTGACC
>JBEGQX010000376.1:0-2964 GCA_041180805.1 Planctomycetota bacterium | reverse complement strand
GAATCTCATCGAGTTGCGCAAACAGGCCTTGGCACTCCCCAAAGATTCACCAGACCGGGCTAAAAAAGCATCCGAACTTGAGACGGGCATGGCCGATTTGCAGACTCTTAGGGAAAAGATGGTTACCTCCTACCAACCTGGTGATACTCTGGAACTTTCCTTGCAGCCATTGACTGTCATCCGATTATCCACGCCACCAGGATGGTTGTTTGATGAAAAAGGTAATATCAGGAAGTATTCAACTTCAGACCTGCAGAAGCTTCGGGGCCCCGGAAAGCTGCCCGGTTTTACAGGTGACATGGACAGTCTGAAATCCGGCAGGCTAGCCTTAGTGAGCGTTTTCAAGAAAAAGCCACCCGCCAAGAAAGACAACCTTCCCCCGGACCCCGGTAAGAATGACCTCTATGCAGGGATGATTATCATTCTGGATGCTGAATGATTGACTTATTCAGACAGGGTGTGCCATTCACCGTTAAAAAGGATGGCGATCCCCTGAAGCTGGACTGGAAGTGATTCTTACCTTCCCAGTTTTTCCAACACATTTTTAGTGATGCGCATGGTGGCGGGGTCTTTGCCCTGAAGACCGTGTGCCCAGTCCGTTGAGCCAACTGTCATTACGGTTCCGTTGTTAGAGTACATTCCCAGGACAGCGTGACCCTCACGGCCCTTCTGCCACTTTTCGTACCACTCGCAATCATCTGGATGCCAGCGTGCAGGCGAAGTCGCCAGGATGGTGAAATTTTTGGGAGTGCCATCCGAATAAGTCGGGAAAGGCAGGCCATCTTTCCAGGCGAGTTCACAGCCATCGCATTCATAACCCACAATCGTATCTTTGCCCCCAAAATGGTCGTTTTGCTTCAGGCTGGTTCCCTCGAAAATCCAATGATCTGGTCGATGCACCTTGAAAGAGCCGGGGCCATCCATGTACTGGCCGTGGCTGCGGTGATAACCACCCCAGAGGAAACCAACCCCAGTAAGCTGGTTTTCCGGTCGCTTGACAAGATGATGGCTCCAAAGCGAGGAGAGCAATCCGTGGTCGCCTTTTTCAAAAATCGGGTCATCCTTAAAAGCCTGCTTGAAACATGCCAGGGCAGTGCCGTTATCCTCGTTTCGAACCTGCCAACAACAGGTGTTGCCGCTGAAAAATGCCACATTGCCGCCCTTGGAGATGAATTTTTCCAGGCTGTCGCGCATGGGGGATGACCAGTATTCATCATGGCCCACGCTTAGCACCAGCTTGTAGTGTTCAAGCAGTTCGGGGTGATACTCCAGGTCATTGTTCGCGGCGAAATCCAGCTTGAAGTTGTTTTCCTCCGCCCAGCGGATGAAGGGAATCTCCCAGTTCTTTGCTTGGCCAGCGATAGGCCGCAGGAAAGAGACACGCCTTCCCTGAACCTTGAAATTGCCGTTGTAGGCGTAAAGGCTGTACCCGCCCCAGTTGCAGTAGGCGTTGTAGGTGTTGGTGGACATCTGGAGAAGAATTTTGGTGTCCTTGCCCGGGCTGGAACTGCGAACGATGAAGAAAGCCTCGCTGGGTTTGCCATCCTTCCCCGTGGGTTTCAACAGCACCGAGTAGTAACCGGTCTTCCATTCCGCGGGGATCTTGTGTTCCAGAGTGACGGGCCAGTTGCACCCATGTGACGATGCATTGGCGGGCACGGGCTGAAGCTTGCAGGCGATTTGCTGTTTCTGGAATACAAGATCCCGCTTTGCGCCCACACGGCTGATCTCGATGTCCATTGTGCCCGTGGAGCACGAGGCATGCAGCTTCAGGGTTTCCCCCGGGGCATAGCTGATTTTGTCAAAATAACCCTCGGCGGCCGTTCGCGCGGCAGGCGGGGTGGGCATCAGCGGTTTCAGCGTCGGCAGCATCACCTCTGCATAGCGAAGAAAGCCAAGGTCGGTGGGGTGGGAACCATCCACAGTGGCTTCATTATCCTTGCCCAAGAGCGGTTCACCGGGTTGGAAGAACAGTCCGGTGATACCCCGATCCTTAAGCCGCTGGATAGCCTCGGAATGTGCCTTGCGGTTGGAATCGTTACGCTCCCTGGCCTGCTTTAAAACCATGCCGGGGCTGTAGGTGCGATCCTCCACCAAAAGGATGGGGGTTAGCGGCTTCGCCTTGCGCAGGGCAATCACAAAGGGTTCCAGCTTTTCGGTAATGCGTTTGGCATCCAGGTTGGGAAGGCAGTCCAGCACATAACAGCATGCATTCACCTGGGCGAAGTAGGGCACCAGTTCGATGTCCAGCGTGCCATTGCCGGAGAACCCAAGATTGATGACAGGACGATCCAGCATGCGGCTAAGGATGTTGGTGTGTGCCATGCCGGGGCGTGATGCGCAACCCCCTTGGGCGATGCTGGTGCCGTAGTAAAGGATGGGCTGGCTAAGATGCTGAGCCCTGTCGGGTGCCTTTTCCAGCAGCTTGCCGGGTGCAACACCAATTTGCACCTCTTTGACTCCGTTATAAAGGGGCAGGTAGAGCAGGTATTCGCGCTTTTGATCGCCCATGGAACTGACCAGGGTGGTCTGATTGGACTGGGCGGTGGGCCTGCCATTGGCAAGCCAGCGCCATTCACCCTTGTCATCCTTCATGTACAGGTCCAGCCCGCTGACCCCGGTGGCGGGCATATGGGGCAAAGCGAGGTTGGTTGAGGTAAGGGTCCATTTTGCATGGATCTGGCTGGAGTTGGAGACAAACCTGCAAGCCAGGCCGGCACTGTTTCTGGAAAGGCCCCACACCGGTGGGCGCGCCTTCTTTTCCAATTCTGCGGGCAACCTGTCGTAGGGTGCAAGTGTTTCCTTCCAGCCCTGGTTTTCAAGGCCTATCTTGGCTGCTTCCTGCCATTCAATTTTGACTGGTTCCTTGGGTGCTTGGGAAAACAACAGCAAGCAGAACAGAAGAATTTGCATCAGATACTCCAATTGAAAAGGAAGGACATTTATTCTCCCCGCTTGTGTATC
>JBEGQX010000375.1:0-4837 GCA_041180805.1 Planctomycetota bacterium | reverse complement strand
TTTATATTTTTCATCGGCTACACCGTCGTTTTTGCCATCGGTGAAACCTTCAATATCGGCGCAAATAACTTCGCAGCGATTACTTACATAATAAAGCCGGTTGCCTTCAACAACCGGGCTGGAGCAAATTCCTTCCCTGGGCCAGTCATTAACTCTTCCTGCAGGCAGTTTATCATGAACAGCCTGCCAAATTAACTCACCTGTTTTTTCGGAGAAGCACATCATGATTCCCTTATCATCCTTGATTTCAGGATTTCTTGGGGAATCGTTGTTGGTTCCTACGAAAATTTTACCCCGATATACAATCGGGCCACCATAAGCTTTTGAACCCAAATCCGCGACCCAATTAATATTTTGGTTCTTTCCCTGCTCGATACTCCAGAAATCTGGCACATTCTTGTCCACCAAGTTAACCAGGTTTCTGCTGACTGTTCCGCCAAACAGAGGCCAATCCTTTCCAGAATTAGTTGGAACTGGTTGGTCTTTAACCATTAGGGCTACAACATTCGACCTGTTAGTGGCCTGATATGCCACCACTCCGCCAAGAATTGCGGATGTAATGCCAATCAGGGATAGTTTTTTCAGCGATAGTTTTTTCATGTTTGAGTCCATCCGAATCAAAAGAACTAGGGTTCAGAAATCCTTACTTTTTGTTTGGGGTGATCTTCACGTTTTCATAGAAAATTTCAGTTCCAGGCCTGTTTTCAAGGATGCCGGCAGCATACCCGTAGATACCTGCGCTACCCTCCAGATTTGGCAGCGGATCTCTGAATTCCACGGTCCAGTCCTTGGGTTCTTCCTGGTCACGAACCCATACTTTCCCACGGATGACCCCTTCAGTTCCTTCTTTGGAAAATGTCAATTTAAATCTGTACCAGACATTTCCCTGCCAGGGGAAAGAGATAGTCTTGTCAACTCTGGGAAGAGCATCCCAGCTAACAAGCCGGAGTGATTTTGTCTTGCCTGTAAGTAGCAAGCTGTATCTATTTGCAACTACCCCCATATCAGGAAGGTCATCACCAACCATCGTGCCCATAATATCCGATTCAATTGTGTATTCAGTCAGGCTGGGCATCGTGATGAATGCGTTGGCACGCGCCACGAGAGGACTTGGGTTCGTTGCCACTTTCTTCAAAATGCTTTTTCCATCGGGAGTTTTTACCATTTCAAACTTACCCTGACAGTTGATCCAACCGCCTGGGGTTCGCTTTTCAGGAATCTTCGAGAAGTCAGGGGAATAAGGAAGCATTGGTGCAACGCGAACTCTCGCTTCTCCAGTTACATTTCCAGCCTTGGCAATTACCCTTCCAAACTGCGCCGGAGGCATTTTGGCTACTTCAACCGAAGTGTTGTTTCCTTTTTCGCTGGAAAGTTTACCTGCCAAAGGTGGGGGAGGAATCATTGGGGCAGCCCCTGGTGCTGGAGGTGGCAATCCTTCCGGGGGGCGAACCCCTGCCAAAGACCACTCCACATCCACGGGACCGACCAAGTTTCCTTTGGAATCATAGCCTATGGCTTTTATTTCCTGTTTTTCACCAGGATGAACCACGAAGTCGGCAGGAAAAACCTGAATATGTGTCACAGGACCAGAACCTTTTTTGGCTTCTGTTGAAGCAACTGTTTTTGGGGATTCAGGTGCGCCTTTTTTACCAATGCAATACAGGTCTGTATTGGTCATGAAGATGATTTTTCCATCAACTATCGCCGGGCTTCCATTGATTTCAACATCTTCACCTGGTTTTCCACGGAAAAGCTGGGAATGAAGCTTTTCGCAACTTTCCCTGCTGGGTTTCAAAATGTGAAACTTGGAATTAACTTCCGCAATGTATATTTTTCCATCGCCTAAAACCGGGGAACCTTTGGTGTTACGACCATATTGGAATTTCCAAAGTTCTTTGCCATCCTTGATGTCGAGGGCATGCAGCGAACCAACTTCACCACACATATAGAGCAAACCTTCGTGAATAATTGGCGACGCAAATTTCGCCTTGATACCGTCCGTCTGCCAGACCAATTTTGGTTGTCCATTTGCAATTTGGGAACCATCCAGACAGATTACCCTTCCCTGAGTGTTGGCCCCGATATTTTCCTCTCCCTGACCAATGAAAACCAAGTTATCCTGAACCACTGGTGAACAATTAACAGAACCGCTTCCGAATAAATAGCTCCACACCTTTTCGCCGGTATGAACCTTGAATGCATGAACACCACCGTCCCCACCGCCACTTATCAAAAGGCGTTGGCCGGCAATTTCCGCAACGACTGGAGTGGAGTAATAGGTGTCCCTTACTTGATTTCCAGTTGAACCCCACCAAATCACATGCCCGGTTTTCTTATCCATGGCAACAAAACGGGTTCTACCAATAGCCTGATCACCCCAACTGGCATTGATCATGCCGATGATCAACATGTTACCTTCAATAATGGGGGAAGTTACGCGTCCACCGTAACCGGTAATTCTGCCGTATTCCTCCGTGAGGGATTTACTCCAAAGAACTTTTCCATCCTTATCGAAACAGAAGAATAAACCCTGTGTTCCATGCGCGTAAACATTTCCGGTTTCCGGGTCTCCAGCCAAAGTTGTCCAGCCAAGCCTTACGCTGACAATGTCAGTGTGAAAAACATTGAATTTGTGTTCCCATAGAAGTTTCCCGTCCTCCAGGGAAAAACACATGACCCTTTCCTGTTCAGAAATTCCCTCTCCAGTTTTATTGATTAAATAAACCCTCTTGTTCAAAACTATTGGGGTGGTTCTACCACCGTGGGGGACCTTCCAGAGAAGGTTATTATCCGGAGTGCTTGGATTTGGAGACCATTTGTCGGGAAGGTTTTTATCTGCCACGACACCATTTTGGTTGGGGCCCCTCCAGTGAGCCCAGTCACCTGCCTGGCAAATGCCGCCAAAAAGCAAACAAGTTGCAATAGTAAGATGCTTCATTTTCATTTCTTTTTCTCTTCAGTCAGGCTGGATCAATCTAAAAACGAATTCTGGATGGAATCATACATTATTTTTAACAAAATCAAAACCGACTTTCACCATTCAATTTCACAATTCTTGACTAAGCTTGTGAAAACGCTTGCCTTTCATTTCGACCCTGGGTAGGTGGTTTGGTTCCACGACAATTATTTCCGGCTTGAACAAAAGTTGTTTTTGGATCAGATTTTCCAGTTCCAATTTGGTTTCCTCGGGCTTTCCAAATGAAACTTCAATACGAATCTGAAACTTGGGGTTCCTTACTGATTCACTATGCCAAACTTGATACTCGGTGATTTCAGGAAATTGGTGAACAAGATTTTGAATCGCTGAAGGGAAGATATTGTTTCCCTTGTAAAAAATCATGTCATCTACCCTGCCCAAAATTCCACCTAAAAGGCTGGCCCCTTCGAAACCGCATTTGCAGATTTTACGAGATAGTTTGACGAGATCACCGGTGCGGTAGCGAAGAATGGAAGATCCTGCTCTTCCCCAATTAGATAGTACTAACTCCCCCAATTCTCCTTCCATGCATGACGATTTGGCGTTTGGCTGGAAAGATTCCGCCACAAAGGAATGATTCAAAATATGGAGTATGCCTTTGGATAATGGACATTCGTAAGAAACTGGTCCGGTTTCAGTCATTCCGTGGTGGTCAACAACAATGTCACCCCAAAGAGATTCAATTTTGGCGCGGGTGGAGGGGATTTGTGCACCGGGTTCCCCGGCTAAAACCAACCAACGAATCCCTGAATTTTTCAGCAGTTTTCCCGAAGCCAGGGATTCTTCCCCAAGTCGTAAGGCGTAACTAGGGGTGCAAAAGACACCTTGGATTTCATGTTTGCGAATACTTTCCAATCTTCCTGAGGTGGACATGGCCCCACCCGGAACGCAGAAATGCCCGGCTTGGTTTGCTGCTTCGAAAGCGGTCCAGAATCCTAGAAATGGACCGAAGGAAAAGGCAAAAAAAAGGCGGCTTTTCTCAGTTATTCCAATGGAATGGAAAATTGTCTGCCAGTTGTTGGACATCCAAGACCACCCCGTTTTGGTGTCCAAAATAAAAACAGGTTTTCCGGTGGTTCCCGATGTCTGGTGTGTTCTTTGATAATTTTCTTTGGAGAGAAAATGAAAATTTCCGTAGGGTGGGTGGGTTTCTTGGTCTAGGGTTAATTCTTCCTTGGTAGTAAAGGGGATATTCAGAAAATTTGACTCAAACCAGTCGCGGTTTACATCGCTGGAACTTATTCCAATTTTTTTCTGGTAATACCCATGGGTTTTGAGAGTATCCGCCCAAAAGCCTGTGAAGGGCTCCGGCAAAAGGATGGGATTTTTGGCAGCCAACTGGTTATCTATCATTTGATTTCAAAACAAAAAAGTAATTCCTGATCCCGCACATAAAGTTTTCCATCTGAAATAACCGGATGAGTCCATATTCTCCCACGGCTTTTCTTAAGTTTCGATCCCTCTGGTAAAGTGAATTTTGAAATTTCCTTGTAGCCATCCGCTGAACCTGCAAGCATGGCGACCTCCCCGGCATCCTCAGTTACCACATAAAGTCGACCATCCGCTGCAATCACAGATCCTGCACCAAGTGCCCTCCGGGGGGAAGTCCATACTACTTTGCCTGTTTCAGCATCCACGCATTCCCAAGCCCTTTTTAAATGAAAGCCAAAAACGTGCTTTCCAACCATTACAAGTCCGCCATTATCGTTGGAAATTTCCTTTGCTTCGTAAGCCTTTTTGGCTTCAAAACTATTTGAACTACTTTTTTCAATTAAAATCCCATCCATGGTCGCGGAAAACCCGGCGGAGATGATCACCATGTTTCCTTTAACGATTGGAGTTGGGCAAACCACATCTGGA
>JBEGQX010000374.1:0-12513 GCA_041180805.1 Planctomycetota bacterium | reverse complement strand
GAAGAAGAAACCCTTGCACTAGGTTTCCATGTTCTATACTTTTCGTTTTTTTCCTCTGCTGCTAGAGGTGGTGATTTTGTCGTAGAAGGGTTATCTAAATTCATTACACCGATGGAAACATCTTCTTTTGGAGCACTAGGTAACTTTGGTTGTTTAGGTTTTGTGGTTTTTTTAGCTGCTGTGCTGTTATTCGCTGTCGCAGAGGGTAAAATAGAATTACCCTGAATAGGGGATTGCAATTCCTGTGGTGTATTGGGAACTACTTTATTTTTTCTGGGAGTCGCCATGAGTGAGCACCATTACAACTTGTTTGAAAAATCAGACCTAACTGCTTATGACAAATACCTGTATTGCTTTGAAGATCCCGATATAAACAGTGCGGTTTATTTGTATTGGAATAAGGACAAAACTTTTGATTGTTTGAGATTAGATTATCGGTATATTTACGGGCTGCAAAACGAGGAGCAAATCTGGAAGGTTTTAGATGCCTATGTCAATTTTCCTAAAGATTACGATCTACCTAGAGATGATTTTATAGCCAAAATGCTACGTAAGAACTGCAAGTTTTACAAAGAGACATTTGGTGATTTAAAGCTAACCATCAAAGGGAAATAATCAACAAATCCCAAATGATCCATCCTTGCGCTTACCATACTTACCCGGCAGGTGCGTGTTAGTGCCAGATGGTACAGTACCAATACCTGCTTCGTATTTCATTTTTGCATTCTGCGTATTGCTATTTTTTGGATTCTGTATATTGCCATAAGGTACTACACCCTTTTTGTGAAGAGCACTAACCTTCTTTCCAATACTGTCCTGCCTGATCTGTTTTGCAAGGTCTGCGCCAACATGCGCCTCTTCACCCACCGCAGTGCTTATAAATTTTTTCGGCTTAAAGTTATTT
Organism: Planctomycetota bacterium; assembly: GCA_041180805.1. GTDB lineage: Bacteria > Planctomycetota > Planctomycetia > Gemmatales > Gemmataceae > JBEGQX01. The sequence continues at coordinate 11,609 of JBEGQX010000374.1, read as the reverse complement.
TCCATGTGATACCCTTTTCAAAGAAGTGAAATGTGAATTGCAATTACGCAGTGGCGGGGGGCATTGAGCCCCCGCCCTGCGCCCCGTCTGGTGTAGGGGTACTTTGTGTAGTCGCTTCTGCACCTTGTTGTGCAGGCCCCGGTTGCCCTACTATTGGCACACCAGTCGGCTGACTCCCCATTAAAGACGGGTTAAGTGGCATATTCTGTGCAAGTATCGCATGACCGGGTTGTGGTCTTGATAAGCCTAGAACAGCCCTTAGTTCATCCTCATCCAGTGTTCCACCCATCTGGTAGAACGCCTGTGCAGCTTGCAGTGTTTCCACTGCGTTTGGTTTGTCGATATCAAACACAAACTTGATTTGTGGTAAACCGGGGCAGTTGTACTTTTGCAGGACTTTCACAAGATCATGTGTGATGGTTTCCTGCAAATTCATGGCATCATAGCGCACCATTCTTGAGTGCGTGTCTCCCATGATCGCAGCTTCACCCTCTGTCATTTCATTGTTATCTGCACCCTGTATGTACCTGCGAATTTGCTGGTCAAAGTACGCAGTGATAAGGTCATACAGAAGTTGCGCACCTGCTGGTGAGGGGTCTATGCGCTCGATACCCGGACCACCTGTTGTGTTGTCCCTGTACCGTGGGAAAAGAATGGTGTTGTTGCGCATCTGCTCTTCTGCGCACTGTTTTACTTCTGCAAGTGAGTTCGGGTTTCCAGCCTCAAAGTAGTACACCGTGAGTCCACCAGCACCAATGCGCTCCAAGTAGTCCATCAGGAATGTCAGTTAATAGGAATTATGAAGAAATAACTTTTAAGTTGACCCGATCAAAAATTAAAAAAACAGTGCGGCTTCCACTGCAAGTCCGGGTCCAAATCCCAGTGCTACACATGGTCTCGGTGCATTTTTCTTAGCCATTAGTTTTAGAATGAAAAGCAAGGTGGCACTGGACATATTTCCAAATTCAGCCAGAATCTGCCTGGAATAAAAAGAGGCCTCGGCAGGCAATCCCAGGGCATCTTCAATTGCCAAGAGTATTTTTGGTCCCCCAGGATGCAAAGCCCAGGATTTTACATTTTCAAATTTTAGGTTAGCTTTTTCCAGCCAATGATCCAGCCAGGGTTTCAGATGTTTCTGAATTAACCCAGGTACCTGCTTTCCAAGAGTCATGTCAAAGCCATGATTGCCTATTTCCCAAGTCATGGCATCGGCAGATTGGGGCAGCAAAAATGAACCGGAAAGTGCAAGTTTCCACTGTGTAGCTGATTCTGTATGTGGAGCCTCCAAAATCACCGAGGCAGCACCATCCGCAAACAATGAGTTTGCAACAATTTTTTGGGGATCCCATCCATAATGGTAATGCAGGCTGCAAAGTTCCAATGATGAAAGCAAAACTTTTGCATCCGGGTTGCTATTCACAAAAGCATGGGCAACCCGTAATCCATTCAGGGCACCATGACAGCCCATAAAACCGACTTGCGTTCGGGAAATACCAGCCTGCAAACCAAGGTTAGTGATCAGGTGATAATCAAAGCCTGGTGAAAAAAATCCGGTGCAGGTCACAGTCACCAGATGGGTAATACTTTCGGGTGGAACAGCCGAAGCTTCCATGGCATTCCTTGAAGCTTCAAGTGCAAGGGGCGGCCCCAGCCTTTGGTAATGTTCCATCCGCTGAGCAGTTGTTGGCCCGGTCTCATTGGGCACGCCCCTGGGAATAAACGGAGATTGGGTGCTTTCTGTTTTTGCAAAAATATCCTCGATGACTTTTCGATCCAAAGCAATCCTGCGGGTTTGGATCCCCGTGTGATTGTAAAGGTTGGGTAGCCATGTTAGCTGTTCCCTGGTTTGGGCACAAAGCAAACTGGCAAGTTTCAAGGCTTCATCCTGCTGCAACATGCAGTCAGGAACCGCGGTTCCCCAGCCTGAAAAACAAAGATGCATGTTCATTTCCTTGGCAGGCATTATCTGCCGGGCTTGGCCTGTCGAGCTTGGAAACAAAAAAGGAGGACAACGAAGGAGAAATTTTAAGACACAAAATTGCGGCTTGAACCAGCCTGGGCCATTTGAGCAGCATGGACATAAACCTGCAAAATAACTGGCGTTTTTTGATAAATTTGCGATGCAACTGTTGCCACTGGCTGCCAAGTTTCTTGTCCCAGGAATGAACCGCTTGAACGACAAGTGGTGCAACCAATTTTGCACCTGATAGTGCCCAAGCCATACCCTCGCCCGTAAATGGTTCTATGTAACCAGCGGAATCACCAACGACAAAAAGTCGTTCATCAAAAACTTTTCCAATATGACCGGTAAGGGTTGGGGTGCCGCGCCAGGAAGCAATTTCCATTTTATCTGGAACAGGCCAACCCATTTCTTGAATCAGCGATTTTGCAAAAAGGCCAATGGAACCATGTTTTTTGACCATGGTAGGATCCATTGCCGCAGCCAGATCCAACCTTCCATCCTCAAGCCTGACAAGTCCAAGGTAGCCACCCTTTCCACAAGCCATGAATAATTTACCAGTCCTGTAAAAATCCGGCGCAGATTCCAGGATTACCCCCGCACCAATTCTTGTATTTCTGCCCGAAATATGGCTTGTGATTTTCTTTCGCACCAACAACCTTCCACCCAAGCCATCGGCTGCAATCACCACCCGGGCCAGGGTGGAAAATTCTCTGTGGCCATTTTTTAGCAGTACCTGTCGAAAACCATTTTCCAGTTCACCCAACTCACCCTGGGTATCTTCCAGAAAACTTGCACCGGCATTTATGGCTTCCAGAATAATGGTGAAATCCAACCGCTCCCTGGATATCACCATTTGTCGTTGCAGAGAAAAAGTTTCACTTAATGCAAGACTTCCCAGACACATTTCATTCAAGGGAACTGCTTTATTGTCTTTAATAATGTGTGCCAAGCCAGACTCCTCAAGTGCTGCCACGGCATTTCCATTAAGACAACAACCGCAAACTTTTGGGCGGGGAAATACTTGACGATCCACCAAAAGCACCTTGAGTTTTTCCCTGGCAAGCAAAAAAGCCGCAAGGGAACCTGCGGGGCCGGCACCAATAATTACAACATCCCATTCGACTTTGGCACATTCCTCAGGTGTTGGAATTGGACGAATCATGATTTATACCAGGATAACAAGAACCTGCATGGCCACTTGGATTGAACCTTGGCCCCGGAAAGTCCTGCTTGTTCTGCAATCGCCAAGGCCTCTACCCCTGTAAAAGCACCAGCCACAGAGCGAGGGCCATCCACACGAACCACGGGGGAGGTTGTAACCAAATGGGAAGCAAGCCAGACCAGATTCCAGTTCAACCACGATCTTTCCAAATCATTTACAAAAATGGCACAGCGCGCAGCCTTAGCCATCCTTTCAAGAAGTACAACGGCTTCCCGGGTATCCAGGTGATGCATAAATAAGGAAGAAATCACAATATCGTGCATGGGAAAGGGATCCCCTTCCAAGGCATCCGCCTCATGGCAGATGACAGGCAGTTTCATGGCAGCAGATTTTTCCCTTACAACATCTAGGGCCAAAGGTGATTTGTCTGTCACATGAAAGCTGATATTCCATTTGAATTTTCTGGCTTTTTTAGCCAAGGCTATGGGGATATCACCACTGCCAGTTGCTATATCCAGCACGGAAATAGGCTTCTCATGGTGTTTTCTGGCAACATCGATTATTGGCTTCCACAAAACGCCAGCACCATTACTGAAAAAATTAAGCCTCGCTAGCCCCTTAAGCGCTTGTCTGTGCAGCAAGGGATCCAAGTCTGGCTGATCCATCCATTCCGGCAATCTATTTCGAAGGCGAAGGTCTTGGGGCACCGGCTTTTCCCTGAATGTAATATGTACCTTAATATTGTATACATACCCCCATGGTTATTTACCCCAATTCATGAAGGTAATAATGCATTGCAACACCGTGGCGATGGATACCCAAAGCAGGTAGGGTAATTGACAACAGGCCAACCACCGGTGAAACGGCCATATGGCAACCATCAGCCAAATGATGGATCCACAGTGGCCAGCGGCATATTGCGAAGACTAAATTGAATTGGTGTAAACACAAGATTGGCTAAAAGATTGACAAATAAAGGGATTGCAACTTTTCCGGGAAGCTTGCCACGAAAAGCTTGAACGAAAACAAACCCGAAAGTAATCAAAATAATGGGGTAGAGAATTTGCCAGATCAGCCCAATCATGCCCAGCGGTGGTGTCCATGACGGCTTGGCAAGCGAGTTATACCATTCCAACCAGCTCATGGTCAGGCCTTTTGAAAAAAGGACGACCAACCCGATCGAAATTCAAATTAGACGCCCATTGCAATTAAATTTATTTTTTTAAACTTTTATGGACAAAGTCAAACAGTTCCACAGTTGGCTTGTCACCATCGGAACCAAGATCATTGTTAATGCTGATGTGGTTTTTATCTGTTGCCGGGTAGGCTTTCGCCTGAATGCCAGCATCATTCAACGCCTTGGCAAGTTTTTGTGATTGAGCCTTGGTCTCAGGGTGCTCAGCAACATGAAGAATCAGAAAAGGTGGAATCCCCTTCCCCCGGGCAACATGGGTGATGGGGGAAAGTTCCTTCTGGCTTTTTTCATCCCCGAATTTTCTTTTGTAACTTGTTGCACGGCGTTCTTCCACCATTCCAATCTGCATGGGCACATCGTAAGTGTCTCCATCCACCGGAACACAACCTTTCAAGATTTCAAAGGAAAGCTTTTCAGCTTTCAAATAACGATCATCCGTGCAAATCAGGGCAGCTAACTGGGCTCCCGCTGAATGTCCCATCACAAAAACCTGATTAGAATTTGCACCCATTTCATTGGCATGGTCACACACCCACCGCAATGCTTTCGCAAGGTCACCACCCATATTCTGAATCGTTTGTGCCTCCGGCAAAAGCCGATAATTTACTGAGACAAAGACGAAGCCCTTTTCCGTGAATGCTTTGGGCTTTAAAAGAACATCCTTTTTGCTGCCAGCCTGCCAGCCACCACCATGAATCCAAAAAACAACGGGTGCGCCTTTTGCATTCTCAGGACTGTAAATATCCAGAGTTTGCCTGGGGTTGTCATTCCCCGCATAGGGAACATCCATTCGGATTTTAGGTTCCGCATTAAATGACAATTGCGCCATAAAAATGCCCAACGAAAAAGTTGCTATCCACATAAGAGTTCCTTTGCTGGATTCTGGCTGGAATTATTTCTTAGCCCCATTCTTAACCCAGGTTTTTACCATCTCTATCTCGTCAGCGGTTGGGCGTGTAGAGGACTTTTTTGGTGGCATCAACTTGGCCTGGCCTGTCATGGTCATCACCAGCTTGCTTTTATCCGGCTCACCAGGAACCACAGATGCTTTGCGTCCTTTTCCAGTGAGGGAATCATAGGAATCCAGCCTATAACCAGCCTTCGGCTTGTTGGCTCCATGACAATCCACACAGTACTTGGTTAGAAAAGGCTGAATATCCTTGGTGTAGGTGGGGGCTTCGGCAAAAGCGCTTCCAACCTGCAAGAAAAGAACACCAACCATCATCACCGCCAAAGATTTACTTTTCATAGTTTTCTCCATTTTGCTTAGCTGAATCTACCATAGTTAAGGTAATTACCAACCATGAATTCTAAATGAGTAACACACTCCGAGAAACGAGAAGAATTTGATTTCGAAGCAAGATTGCATTTGGTTATTATGAATTTTTGTTTACCAACATGCACTCCAAAAGCAGAAAGAACATTATGAATCGCATCCTTTCCATGCTGATGCTTTTAATCATTCCATTATTTGCCATGGGCGAAGATCCCTCACTGGCAGCACCACGCAACAAGGAATATCGCTGGATGAGCATTTCATCTTGGAAGGAACGCCATGAAAAATTTCTGGCGCGGGCCAAGCAGGGGACCGCGGATATTCTTTTTCTGGGCGATTCCATAACCGAGGGTTGGGGAACCAACGCCGCCTGGAAGAAACATTTCGCCGATCGCAAGGCGGTGAACTTTGGAATTGGTGGTGATACAACCCAAAATGTACTCTGGCGCATCCAGAACGGTGAATTGGAAGGCCTAACCCCCAAGGTGGTGGTGCTGATGATAGGCACCAATAACTTTGGCCTGCACGGTGACCAACCAGCAGATGTAGCCCGTGGAGTAAAAACCATCCTGAACACCCTTCAGGAAAAACTTCCGAAAGCAAAGGTGCTTTTGCTGGCGGTTTTCCCCAGGGATCAAAAACCGGAAACCAACTTCCGAAAGAAGATAGCCACCTTGAACGGGGAACTTGCAAAAATGGAGGATGGGAACCGGGTGGTCTTTCAAGATATTGGCAGTGTTTTCCTTGATAAGGATGGCATGCTAACCAAGGAAATCATGCCCGATTTCTTGCATCTTTCTGAAAAGGGTTACTTCCTTTGGGCGGAAGCCATCGAACCCAAAGTGTTGGAACTTATGGGCAAATAATCCATCCCTTGTTTACCTGCCCAATGCCCTTAACACGCGCTGGTACATTTCCTCAAGCGATTTGGGATCTGACAGCCTGTGGTCTCCACCAACTTCCAATAAATGACCGGATGCAAGGTTGCTGTTTTCAATCAATTCCAGTGAATGCTGGAAAGGAATAACGTCATCCATCCTGGAATGCAGCACAACGGATTTGCTATTGATTGTTTTCACAGTGCCCCAATTTTTCCAGGCCGGGCACAATAGTACCAATGGCACCTGCCGATCTGTCAGATTCATGGCAACAGCGCCACCCCTTGAAGACCCAACGACCACTGCCGGACGGTGTTTTTCGAAAGCCTGCTCTGCCGTGGCAACAGCCTTGGCAAAATCATTGTCATCCAGCGCGGGGTTGATAACCTCAAGGCCCTTGCCTTTCAGGTAGGTAGGCTTTACACCACCAGGAACCGATTTCCAACCATGCAAAAAGAGGACTTTCATTTCAACCTACTTTGTCTTCTCTTCCTTAGGTTTGACAGTCAACTTAAGGGGTTTGGAAGCCTGGGTCACCAAAGTATTTGGCTTGGGACTTATCTTTTCATCTTTGCTGAAAGGCACCTGCCCCTGGCCCGAAATCACCACAGAATAATCCCCCGGCTGACAGTTGGCCTGCACATCCAAGGTTACTTTGGCTTCGTTCTTATCCGCCGCAAGGATGACATTGGCCATCTTGATGGAATTGGGAAACTCCAGCGCCTGAAGTGTTAGCTGATTTTTGAATTCGGGCCAAAGCCTGTCCAGTTTCACATTCAGTTCCAGCTTTTCACCTGCTTTTGTTTCTGCCGATGACTTTTCAAAAGCCAGTGCAAAAGGCGCAGTTTCCCGCACAGCAAGCAACTGTTGGCGCATGGGCCTGCTGGATGCAATATTAGGTTCGCTCCACACCCGTGAATACGGCCTAACCTCGCGTTCCACAATTTCATTTTCACGGGTTGCCGAAGCCACAAGCCGAATCGGAACGGTGCATTCCTGGGCATCCTTGTCGGCATGAAAGACAATCAGGCCATTGGAACTGTTGCGTTGAATCATCGGTTCGGCATGGACCCCGACTGGCAATCCCTCGGCCCTGACAGTAATGGGAACAGAGGGACCCTTCTGGTGGATGATTAGATTCAACCAGGCAGTGCCACCCCGGCGAAGATTCAACCCGTTGGGCCCTGGGTTCAGGGAATGATTCGATGCGATGTGAAAATCGAACTCGAGTTTCTGGATGGCAAGTACATATTGAAACCTGGCGCCTCCCCGTTTGTAACGATCCTGAACAAAGAGGTGATATTTTTTGCCGGCAGTCAAATTCACCTGTCCCGAAGGATCCCGTAAATGTCCATCAAACCCATTCAATCGATGACCATAGTCATCAAGTTCACCCACCTTGGCACCCTTGTCATCCTGCACAAAAACATAGGGATCAGCACGACCGGCTATTCTCTCGCAGTATACTTCCAAAGAATAAGCGCCTGTTTCTTTTGCCTCGAACTCGTACCAGTCTCCATCGCGTTCGGCATCAAATCTGCCGGATACCACTGCGGGCAACTGAATCTTTTGGGCCTGAGAGGCGGAATTGTTCGGTTCTTCCTCTATTGTGACAGGGTGGGCAGAAACCATGATGGGTGTGGTAATCAGGCTTGCACCATCCACAAACACCAAATCTTGAAACCCATTTAAAGTGCATGTGGCCGCGGTAGGCAACACGCTATGCGAGGAAGGGTGCTCCAGAAACAGGTATCTGCCAAGTTTAAGAATGTCTTTCGGGGGTTGCACTTTGCAAGCAAACTCATTCAAAGGCAAATCCATGATCGACCAATTGGACGCTTTGGATTTCGCACCCAGGTTCCTGCCAAAAGCGATTATCTCCGCGGCAGTATCACCCTGAACAACACGAGGGCTAATATTTTCCAACTGAGGTTTATCGCTGATCACTAACCGATAGGGCTGGCCTCCACGAAATGAAAGATCGTGCAATTTGACCACATACTCGCCATCCTGGGGCGAAATAAAATCCAAGAAAGGGTCCCTGCCATCGTAATCGCCATTGGAGGCAACTTGTCTACCCTGTCCATCGTGCAGAAACAACACACCATCCATCTGGGAATCCAATCGCTCGGCATTGCAGGCAATGGTAATCCGCTGTCCCTTCTTCAATTTGAAGCGGAAGTTATCTTCCTTGCTGGTATCCGAAGTACCATGAATGGTTGAATTTACCTCCACAGTCTGCGCTTGGGTCAAGTCATCATTCGGCTCTTTTTCCTGAACATCGGTAAAACCGCTGGATACAGCAAACGACCTGGGATTGCTAACCCCATAACGGGCAACCAACCAGCAGTCGTAAGTGCCGGGAGGAACCTTGGAATCGACCGTGACTTCAAACTTGCGATCTTTCAGGAATTTCGATTTGATGCCAGGGTGATCAAAAACCAGATCCCTGGGATCATCCACATCCGTGCCTTGAAATTCGATTTCAAGTTTTGCTCCTTGTGCGGCGCCTAGTGGAAAAATCCGGTCCAACCGGACGGATGGAAGATCAGCCCAAACTGGCAACACCAGCACAAGCGCCGGAATTGCCATCGCTATTGGTATACGAAACAAGATTTTCCCCTGAAAAGAAACCCGGCAGGGTTTTGCTATCCAATCAATTCCTGGATTGGTTCACCCTCGTTAAGAATCGGTAACGGACGCTGCGCCTGGTCGTAGAACGGCACATGATGATCAATACCAAGGCAGTGATACATGGTGGAAAGAACGCAACCAGGTGATGCAGGCTTGCTGGTCGGGTATTCGGCATTGCCGTTGGTGGAACCTACCACCTGACCCATTTTTAATCCACCACCCGCATAAAGTACTGACATGGCGCCCGGCCAGTGGTCACGCCCGGCACCTGGATTTATCCTTGGGGTACGGCCAAACTCACCCATTGCCATCACAAGTACTTCATCCTGCATGCCACGATCGCACAAATCCTGCACCAGGGCTGCCACTGCAAGATCAAACTTTGGCAGAAGGTTATTTTTTAGACCCTTGAAATTATCGCCATGGGTATCCCAGCCGCCTCCAGCCTGAATGGTCACAAAAGTAACACCTGCCTCCACCAGTCTCCGGGCAAGCAGGCAACTTTGCCCCAAATCATTCCTACCGTAGGCTTCCCTGAGAGGCGCCGGTTCCTGATGAATGTCAAACGCCTTTTGCGCCTTGGTGTTGGTCACCATCTCAAAGGCATCCCGATAGAAGGAATCCAACCCCTCCAAGTCTCCCTTGGTATCAATATCCCTGCGAATGTTGTCAATATCCTTAAGAAGGTCACGGCGGCGGTTCAATCGATCCGCGGCGATCTTCTGTGGTAGTTTCAAATTACGAACCTGAAAACTATCCGAATTGGGATCATTATCTGGTGCGAAGGGATTGTAAGACGCCCCAAGATATGCCGCCTTGCCAAGATTCAAAAGCCTCGGCAAATTCACATAAGGGGGCATGACAGCATCATTGGCGCCTTTTACCTTGGCAACCACCGAACCCACGGAAGGATAGATGTTGTCATTTACCTCTATGGTGGGTTGATAGCCTGTAAGCATCCACTGGGCACCCATGCCATGGCCTGCATTCGTATGGCAAGCCGAACGAAGAATTGCCAGTTTATCCATGATTTTCGCTTGATTGGGCAAATGCTCGCTGATTTGTATGCCATTCACATTCGTTGAAATGGGCTTGAATTCACCACGAATCTCGGCAGGGGCGTTGGGTTTAAGGTCATACATATCCAAATGGCTGGGCCCACCAGCCTGCCAAACAAGTATCACCGATCTTTTCTTTGCGGATTTGTTGCCGTTGGCACGCGCCCTGAGCAGGGAAGGCAATGTAAGTCCGCCCAGTGCCAGACTACCCACCTTCAGGAACGATCTTCGATTTATACCATCGCAGGTGGGTGCCGTATTTCCTATGAATTCCAGCATGTCAGAAACTCCCCTGGCAGCATTAATGGTTGAACATGAACTCGCGGGAATTCACGATCGCCCATAACACATCCTCGTAAGCCTGTTGTTTGTCATCCACTTTTGCAACAAAGTTCATCAACCTGGTTTTCTCCGCAGCGGTTGGAAAGCGTGAGAATGCCCCCAGATACAATTCATCCAGCAACTCTTCCATCGGCTTTTTGGACTGGATCAGTTTTGTCAATCGGCCTTCCTTGCTGGAAATTTTCCCCTCTACCTCTTCCGAATTGGAAAGCAAAAGCACCTGTGCCAGGGTGGCACCCGTGGATCGTTCACATTCGCAAGCGGTAACCCTGCGCGGACGATCGAAAGTATCCAAGAAATAAGATCCGAAGTTTTCGTGGGGTAAATCTATCGCACGACCGTTTGCGCTGATACCATTCAGGCCGGCTTTATTTCCGGTAACTTGGTTCACCACATCCAAAAAAACCTCAGCCGGCATCCTGCGGGCGTAATAACGGGCAAAATTCTGCCGATCATTCCTGTTGTAATCCGTTGGCTCGGAACCAACCTGGTAAAGCCTGCTGTTAAGGATCGTTCGAATGACAGCCTTGGTGTCAAATTTGCTATTAACGAACTCTTTAGCCAGATAATCCAACAACTCGGGGTTACTGGGCGGATTGGTGTCCCGAAGGTCATCCACTTCCTGAAATAACCCACGGGCAAAGAAGTGACCCCACAATCGGTTTACCAAGGTCTTGGAAAAGAAAGGATTGTCCGGTTTTGCCATCCAGTCCACCAAGGCATGGCGTGGATCTTCCTCCTCGGAAAATTTTGGTTCGGATCCATCTAGGAACTTGGGCTCCGGAGTTTTGCCTGTCAGTGGATTTTTTTCCCCAGTGGTAACCTTGGGCGATGCGAAATAGGGCGGTGGTTCTCCAAAGCTCTTCCTTCCAAGGCGGGTGAAAAAGCCGGCCAAACCATAATAATCGGCCTGGCCCCAACGTTCGTACGGATGATGATGGCAACGGGCACATTGCAACCGAACCCCCAGAAAAATCTGTGCGGTATCCGCTGTCACCTGGTGCACCTGGTCATCGCGGCTTTGCCAGTACCAATTCACCGCAGGCGCATCCTGCCATTCCCCGGAAGCAGCTATGATGCCACGCACGAACTCGTCATAGG
>JBEGQX010000373.1:0-33268 GCA_041180805.1 Planctomycetota bacterium | reverse complement strand
AAAATTATATTCCCAAACCGGATCAGTCTTTTGGTTTGGCAATAATCGCTTTATGATAGGTTCGTATAAAATACTGTGGATTCAAGGGGTCATTTCCCGGGAATGGTTTCCAGGAATATTTTTGAATTGACCTTTTTACAGGTTTCTGGTCACCGTGAGCAATAGTCACCATAAATTTCGCCCGTTGCCTTTCCTTAAAAATCGGCACATACAAACCTTCCTGGGGGCGTTTGTTGACAATAGTCCGTTTGAATTCCCCTCACTGGATGTGATTCTAAAATTACCGGATGGAGACTCTTTGTTTCTGGTTGTCAGTGAACCTGAGAACTGGCAACCCCCGCAACCAACCGTGGTTCTAGTGCACGGTCTTACCGGCAGTCATCGATCAGGAATGATGGTAAGGGTGGGTAAAAGACTTTATGAAAAAGGCTGGCGGGTAATCCGTATGAACCAGCGCAGTGCTGGTGCTGGACTGCCTTACGCAAAGAAACCATATCATGCGGGCAGATCAGATGATGTACGCGCGGTGCTTGAAAACTTTCAAGTTCCGGGAAAAGATTGCCCCACATTCATCGTTGGATTTTCACTTGGAGGAAACCTCGTTTTAAAACTTGCCGGGGAACAACCCAACTTGGAAGGCCTGGCTGGTGTTGCCGCCATGGGGCCACCCATCGATTTGGCAAAATGCTCGGACCTAATTGGAAGAAAATCCAACCAGGTATACGAGAAGCATTTCCTCTCCAACCTGCTTCAGGATGTAAAACGAAGGCTTAGGTATTACCCGGGAATGCCGAATATTAATTTTCCCAAGGATTTATCCATCAGGCTTTTTGACGAACTTTACACCGCGCCAAGTGCGGGATACGGCAGTGTGGATGAATATTATTCCAAATGCTCCACCACACATCTCATCGATCAAATAAAAGTTCCCACGCTGATTTTAACCGCCAAAGATGACCCTTTTATTGCACCGGAACCTTTTGAATCCCTTAAAGTTCCTGAACATATTCAACTTTGCATTCAGGAATCCGGGGGACACCTTGGTTTTCTTGGCAAAGACGGGGCAGGAGGAATTCGCTGGGGGGAATCCCGAATCATTTCCTGGCTGGCGGATATGTCCCAAAAGAAAACTTCTTATCGCAAAGCTTTGGGCCCGGCCTGAGAAACTTCCAATCTCACCTTGTCCTGAAACTTTTTGAAATTCTGGACAAATAAATCACACAACCTGTTTCGCTGCTGGTTGTAAGCCACAAGGTTTTGCCAAGCAGATTTTGGATCCAAAAGCGCGTTTTCCACACCCGGACAATTTTCAGGCATATCCAGACCAAAGGCTTCGTCCTTGCGAAACTTCACATGGTCAAAATCGCCATGCAGTGCACCCGCGAGCAATGCGCGCGTGGCCGGTAGGGGAAATCTGGTTCCAACTCCCGGGCCGCCTCCCCTCCACCCCGTATTTACAAGCCAGACTTTGGAATGATGTTTGCGGATCTTTTCCCTTAGCATATCAGCGTAAACGCCTGGCGATCTGGGCATGAAAGGCGCCCCAAAGCAGGCACTGAATGTCGCGGAAGGTTCTTTGACACCCTGTTCTGTTCCCGCAACTTTTGCTGTATACCCAGAAAGAAAATGATACATGGCCTGATTTTCATCCAACCTGCTTAATGGGGGTAGAACGCCAAATGCATCACAGGTAAGGAAGAAAATATTCGCAGGATGCCCTCCCATCGAATCCGGGCAAATTCCTTCAAGCATATCCAGGGAATAGGCAACACGGGTGTTTTCCGTAATGGAATCATCGAAGAAATCAGGAATGCGTGTGGACTCTGCCAGGGGGACATTTTCCAGAACGGCCCCAAACCTTATCGCATTGTAAATATTAGGTTCAGCTTTGGGGGAAAGCCTTATAGTCTTGGCATAACATCCGCCCTCAAAATTAAATACGCCGTGCGAAGACCATCCGTGTTCATCATCCCCAATCAGCAATCTGTCAGGGTCGGCGCTTAGCGTGGTTTTGCCGGTACCTGAAAGCCCGAATAAAAGCGCAACATCTCCATCCCTTCCCATGGTTGCGGCACAATGCATGGGAAAAACATTTTCCCTGGGAAACTGAAAATTCAGAAAGCTGAAGACAGATTTCTTAATCTCACCGGCGTAAGCGGTACCACGAATCAGGACGATTCCATGGACTAGATCCATTAGAATCCTGGTTTCGGATGCCTTGGTATCCACCAAAATGTTAATAGTGCGTGATGCAGGTTTGGGAAGTGGTTTTCGAAACAAACATTTTGCAAAAAGGATTTGCCAGGCATGATCCGAAATAACCCGCACATTCAAAGAATGTTCGGGATCTGCACATGCGGATCCTTCCATTTTAAATGTTTTGAACTGGTTTAAAGTAGCAAGACTGTGTTTGAGAAGGTTTTCGAATTCATCTCTTTCAACCGGTTGGTTGATACCTCCCCAATCGATTTCCCCGTGTATGGAAGGATCATCCACTATGTAGCGATCCTTGGGTGATCTGCCGGTGTGTTTACCCGTTCGAACAGAGAGAGCACCCCGATGAGTTAACAACCCTTCCCCGAGCCTTATGGAAGTTTCCACTAACTCGGCGGAACAAAGCTGACAGGACAAATCACTATGGAATAACTTGTTTACTTCAGAAATTAGTTGCATGGGGAGCACCTTTCATGCATTTAGGTGATTCTTAAATCCCATTCTGTAAACATATACCGTTCGACCGGTTTTCCAACTAAGATTTACCTTGTGTTTGCCTTTAAGATACTTAGTTGGGCATGCTTCTTTCTTTAACACAAGGAACAATCCAGGAATGAACCCCATTCTTACTGAATATGTGCTGAAAGGTATTTTTCTTGGATTGTGTGCATTTGGATCGATCCAAGCCGGGATAATGGATGAGACCCCTTGGGAGGGCTTTTTAAGGCTAAATTGTCTGGCCTGGTCTAGTCTTGCAATTAGCTGGATTTGGGCTGCTTATCAAGAAAGGGCAAATTTAGCGAAGGTCTCGCGGAACCCTGTTTCATTTCTTCTTTTTCTAAATCTTGAGCAATCAGGTGCCATATACAATGGAATAATTATTGGAACTTGCATGGGTGTTTTATTTGCCATTCCTCAAAACACCCCATTGTTGATGACTACCATTCTTTCTGGAATAGTGTTGGGTACCTGCTTTGCCTTCTCGCGAAAGCTAAAAAAGAACCAAGGCAAAATATGGATTATTTTTGGTGTTTTTGTGGCTTTGGGTTTGGGAATGGCATTTCTTTTGGGGATAACTCCTTGGAATGAACAAGCCCCCAAAATAACTCACCCGCAGGCATTCTGCTTCCAGTTACTGGCCTTTCTTCCCTTGTTTTACCTCCTAACTTTCGCGGGTTATGCAGAGGAAACCGAGGTGGAAATCGGGGCGATATGTGTTCTCATGGGACTTGCGTTGGGAATACTTACCAAGGACAATGTTCCTTTGCGTACCGCTGGATTCCTAATCCCCGTTGGAACATTCTTTTTTTACACCATGCGAATTCTTCCCTCACTGCGCATTTTGAAGCATGTTTTACGGGGCCTAAGCTATTCGAAACTTGGCCAACAAGCTAACGCATTGAAGGCCTTTCAACGCGCATTAAGCCTGGATCCGCAGAATTCCCTGGCCAAAAACCAATATTGGAAACTTCATTCGGAACTGGACCCTTCCAAGCTTGAAACAGATACCGAGACGATGTCCTTGGTGGACATCAACCTTTGCCAGGATAGAATCCAAACATTGTTGTTCAGGGGCAAACCAAGTCCTGAATTCCATGCCGAAGTAGTGCGGCTTATAATCTTGGTTCGAAAATTACGACCTGATTTGGGGCCTGTATGCGATTACTATGACAGTGTACTGGCACTGCACGACAAGGAGGTCAACAAAGCCGCTTCCCTTCTTGAAGGAATATTAAAACCTCCACAACCATATGACCATCCTGCAAGAAATCCAATACTGTATCTTGCATGGAATTTGGCATTGGCATCGCACCCCGAACTGAAAAATCAGGTGGGGTATCCTCTCATCAAGAGTTATCCATCCTGCAGGATGGAGGCAATTGCCGCGGTGGAAAAGCACCTTGCATCCGAACCATCAGACCAACAGGCATGGGCGCTAAAACGGTTCCTTTATTCCGAACTCCTTCCAGAGCACCTATTAGCAACACCAGAAAGCCTTAGATCTTCCCTGGATTATGCGTTCCTAAAGGATCTGGGCCTTGCGCTTCTGGAACAGAAACATGATCTCCCCCGGGGAGATCAATATCTGGAAATGGCATCATGTGGATTGCCATTGGAGGCGCCGTACCTCTTTGTGCAAAGCGGGAAATCCCATGACCAGAAAGAAGAAGGCGAGCAATCGCTGAAATGGTTTGAAAAGGCTGTTCAATCAGGAAAACTGATCGGCGGAAAAAACCTTCCGGAAGCTTCCCGATTGGCATATTATTCCGCGGTAAAGTTCCTGGCAGATTACCACCTGCACGCCAAAGATTCAGCAAAAGCCATTGAATACTTCCAGCTATTCAGCGAATTTGAAAGAAGTGGCGTGGAAACCCTGAGAACTTTAGCTTCCCTCCATGAAGAAACCAATCAACCACTTGCGGCCCTTCGCGCCACTGAACAGGCGCTGATTTACCAAGGCAGTGACAAGGACTTACTTGCCCGAAAAGAGAAGTATCTTTTTTCCATTCAACCCAATGAACTTGCTCAAAGCCCCGAAGCGTTCAAGAAAGGTTTTGATGTATCATTTTGCTTGGTTCGCTCGAAGCAAATCCTGGATGGCCGTTATGAGGACCCGGATTGGATAGAATTCGCGCGCCATCTTGTGGAACTGGCAATGGTTTTGGAACCTGAAAACCGCATGGCAAGGGTTCTCTTGGGAAAAGGGCTTCTTCGCCAGGGGGAAAGAACACGGGCCAGGGAACTTTTTGAATTGGCCAGAAACCCCAAGCCTGAAAAATTCACCGGCAGTGATGATGAGGATGCCTGGTATTCCTCGTGCCAGTTACTGGCTGATATCTACATGGAACTCGATATGTTCCAGGAAGCGGTGAATTGCCTGCAGGATTTCCGAAAAAGCCCCAAAAGCGGTGCCCGCACCTGGCTTCGCCTTGGCCAGGCACTTGAAAAATTGGGGGACACCAAAAAGGCGATTGCCTGCTATGAACAGGCTACAGCCTACGAAGGCAACCCTAACGCCATGGAAGCACAAGATGCCCTCTATCGCTTAAAATAGAGGGCATCCTTAGGTTCATCGTTTTATTGGTTATTACTTGGATTTAGGCTTGGATGCCTTCTTGGCTGCAGCCTTGGGTGCACTTTGGGTAAAGCGGCATTCACTGGATAATGGACAGCTTTTGCACTGGGGCTGACTCTCGTGGCAATATTCCACGCCAATCATGCTTATCACATCCGTAAACTCGGTACCCTTGGATTTGGGAACCAAGTGTTCCAGCGAGTTGCGAATTTCCAAAACTTCCTTTTGATCTTCATCCACCAAACCAGTGCGCTTGCAAACGCGAAGCGTTGGAGGATCCACAGGAATGGCATGACCGCCAAGGGAGCGCTGGGTAACCCAGGCACCAAGATAATCGTTGGCGGCTTGATATCTTGAAAGATGCTTGGAAGCCTGTTTTACACCCTTCTTGTGCAAGAATTCCATTTCAAAGGAATAGGTGGTTTCGAATAGTTCCTGAAGGAACTGGGTGATTCGCAAGGCCCGATCCACCCTGCGGGTCATTCCGTCGAAGCATTCTTCCAACTCACGAATCGCACTTACACGAACCTCGTTCCAATCAAAGAAATTATTTGTCAGTGCCTTGTAAGCCTTGTCAGCTTGCTCAGGGGTCGCCCCTTCACGGCAGATGGAATAAATCACCTGCTCGGTGACAGAAAGGGATTGAGGCTCGCCACTTGCAAGCTTTTTTCCCTTGCTGAAAAGCACACTAACCACTTTTTGCTTGTTTACTGTAGTTGCTGCCATGTCTTTCACAACTCCATGAATGAATATGGCCAAAGGTTCAGGAAGGTTCGCCGGAAGACTCTTTCCGGGCCTCATCGGATTCCTCTTCATCATCGGAGGATTCCTCATTCTGCAGGGGTTCCTGCTCCAAGTTCCGGTCGTAGGATGAGGAAGAATTCGCAAGCGCCTCCTGAATCAGGCGGCTGACTTCCATACTCTTCTTAATCCCATGATCCAGCACAAAATCGATGACCGGAATGAATCTTGTCTTCAATCGGTCTGCTAATTGTGACTGCACCACCCCTGCGGCACCCTTCAACGCCCGCAATGTCTCCTTTTGCTCAGCGTCAGTGCCCATGACCGAAACATACACCTTTGCATGTTGAAGATCACCCGATACTTCCACACGCAAAACTGTCACCATGCGGATCCGTGGATCCTTAAGCTTGAACAGAATGGTTTCGCTGGCCACCTCGCGGATTACTTCCGCCACTCTTGCCAGCCTGTGTGTTTTCATCAATCAATTCCTACCCTAAAATGCGTATACATCCATCTGCTGGTCAACAAACTCTGCCACTGGATGAACCCGTAAGGCCTGGCTTATCTGCTCCAGCACACCCCTGATGTGGGCATTGTCATTCCCCACCGTGGCAACTGCCAGAACTATCATTTGCCTGTTTTCCTGTTCATCCACCTCTGCAATTGAGATGTTGAACGAGTTTTTAAGCCTGTCCTTGATGCTGCGCAACACCTGTCTTTTATCCTTCAGGCTGTGGGATTCCCTTACTATCAATCTTACCTTAAGGACACCCACCGCAACATCTTCCAGCATCACTCACACCCCCCTGTTAGGAAAGCGTTCGCTGAATCTGCTCGATCTTGTAAGCTTCGATAACATCATCAACCTTGATGTCATCATAATTCGCAAGTTTAAGACCACATTCAAACCCTTCGCGCACTTCGCGGACATCGTCCTTGAAGCGCTTGAGGGATTCCAACCCGGCGTGCTTTTCGGCAGGGGGATAAACCACCACGCCATTCCGAATCACACGAACCTTGGCATTTCGTTCAATGGTGCCCTGTGTAACATAGCAACCTGCGATAGTACCCACCCTGCTGATCTTGAAAGTATCTCTGACAACGGCTCTGCCGAGGTGAATAAATTCCTCGCGGGGTTTCAGCTTGCCTTCAAGCGCGTTTCTAACATCCTCCGCCAGTTGATAGATGATATTGTACTGGCGAATCTGAATCTCTTTTTCCTCGGCAAGCGCTCGGGCCCTGTCGTCTGGCACAGCATTAAACCCAAGGATGATCGTGTCTGCCGGACTTGCCAGGGCAAGTTGAACATCACTTTCCGTGATGCCACCAACAGCAGCGTGAAGAATCCTCACGCGAACCTCTTCATGGGCCAGTTTTTCAAGTTCCTTGCGGATGGCTTCAATCGAACCGCGGAAATCTGCCTTCAAGATCACCTTCAATTCGGTGACCTTACTCATGGTCAGGTTTTCCAAGGTCATCGGGGACCGTCTCTGGATTTGGGCATCCAATGCCTTCATCTTGCGTTTTTCAGCAACTTCCCTGGCTTCCGCAAGGTCATGCGCAACCATGAATGTGTCATCAGCGTTTGGCAACTCATCCAAGCCTGTCACCCGGCAAGGCGAACTTGGGCCAGCTTCCTGGATCGGCCTGCCAAGGTCATCGTACATCGACCTCACACGGCCATAACCAGAACCGCAAAGGATCACATCCCCGCGCTTCAAGGTTCCATCCTTCACGAGCAAAGTTGCGAAGATACCCTCGCCTTCGCTGACATTACCCTCAAGGCATACACCCTTGGCAGCCTTGTTGGGATTGGATTTCCATTCTTCCACCTCGGCAACCAGCGAGATGGTGTCCAGCAATTCCTTGATACCCTTGCCCGAAGCCGCACTGGTTTGCACAAACTGCACATCGCCACCCATGCTATCCGGAATAAGGCCCTGGCCGTAAAGCTGCTGTTCGGTTTTTCGAATATTGGCGTTTGGCAGATCAACCTTGTTAATGGCAACAATGATCTTCACGCCGGCAGCCTTCGCATGACTGATGGCTTCCTCTGTTTGAGGCATCACGCCATCGTCTGCAGCGACCACGATTACAGCGATATCTGTGACATTTGCACCACGGGCACGCATTTTGGTGAACGCTTCATGGCCGGGGGTGTCCAGGAAGGTGATGGGCTTGCCATTATGCTCAACGCGCCAAGCTCGAAGAACCTGAGTGATACCACCCGCTTCAGTGGCTGCGATTTCGCTTTCGCGAATGCGGTCAAGCAGCGAGGTCTTTCCATGGTCGACATGCCCCATGATGGTAACAATGGGGGCTCGAATTTGAAGATCTTCCGGCTTGTCTTCTTTTTCGGAGATGCCTATGATCTTTTCTTCAACATCTTCCTTCTTTTTAACTTCCAGCTCGCAACCTTTTTCCAAGGCTATTGTGGATGCATAATCAGGATCCACCACAGAGTTAATATTCAGACCAGCACCCAATCCCGCGCCCATGAGTTTCATGAGCAATTCGCCAGCCTTCATACCGATGGCTTCCGATAGGGATCGAACTGTAATCGGTAGATCGATCGGAACTTTGCCTTTGCGAGGCTGCGGCCCCTTGGGGCCCTTATGCCGTCTTCGCTCCCGATTAATTCTGGCTTCCTCGTCAACCGAATTCAGCAGATTGGAAACAGACCCACGGAAGTTAACATCTTCGGTCTTGCGGCGAGCCTGACGCTCGTTTCGTTCTCGATGGCGGTCCGCACGCCCGGCAACACCGCCTGGCTTACGGCCCTTGTCATCATCTTCTTCCTCATCAAAAGTCGCAGGCGGAAGCACTCCGCCTAGTTGATTTTTAACAATGCTCTGGCGAGTTATATCCTCAAGGCGAATCGGTGATCCGCCGCCTTTAGCCAAAAGCTCTTTGGGAATTTCGGCAAGTTTCTTGGGCCCGGTCGGAACAGGAGCAGCGACAGGTTTCTTTTCCTCAATGGGGAACTGCTTAAGCGGCGCAGGAGGGTTGGCGGTGGGAAAACCAGGCCTTAGCGGAGTTCTTTCCCTCTGCCTGCGCAAACCAGGATCTCCAGCCGATGGCCTGGGTGCTGCGTCCAAGTTTCGCATACGCATATTGCGAACGGCAGAAAGAACATTTGGGGCTGCAGGTACAGGCGGTGCAGTTGGCGCCGTTGGCGAAACAGGGGCGGTTGGAGCAACAACAGCAGGGCTTGAAGTTACAACGGGTGATGCTGGTACAGAATCAACAGGCTCTTTTGGCGCCTCAACCACGGGGGCGAGTTCTTCGGGTTCAGCTACCTTGGAGGGCTTTTTTTCCGCTTCTTTTTCTTTCTTAGCGGCAGCTTTTGTTAATTGGGGTGGTTTTTGAAGAACCACAGGTGGCGCAACAGGTGTGGGCAAAGGTGCGGCTGGCGCTGTTGGTCTAGCCCCACTCACTGGAGCTTTCATACCACCCTTGCTGATGATATCCGCCAGAAGGTCGCGCTGGGCTGGCTCTATGCTACTAAGTTGATTTTTGACCTCAATACCCTGCCGATGACAAAGATCTACTAAATCTTTGCAGTCAACATTCAACTCCTTTGCAAGCAAATAGAGGCGTACTTTTTCTTTCTGCAAGCTCGGCTCCTGTTGGAAACTTTGTAAGGCACCTTGATAAAGGCCGCCTTAACCACATCTTTCCCATTCTAACGCGATTTACACATCTGAGAAGCCTGTCTTCCCATTGGTTTCGCAAAATATCCATGAAACTAGGCGTTATTCTGGTCTGGAGCCTGTTCCGCCGGAGGCCCCGTTTCAGCAGTCTGGGGCTGCTCTGCGGAATCTTCCGAACCTGCAAACATGCTCTCAAACTTGCGCTTTGCATCTTCCTGGGGCGAGGTAACCACACCACCGCGGGCAGCTTCCTCTTCCATAATTTCCTGCTGGCGCAATTTCTGCTCTTCCACCTGCTCTGCCGCTTCCTCGGCAAAGGCAACCATATCTTCCGCTTGTTCCTCGGTCACCCCGAACATTTCAGCAAGCTGAGCCGGCTCCATGTAGGTGACATCTTCGTAGGAAAGGAAACCATCCTCAATAAGGGCCTCCACCATTTCATCCGCAATGTGCGGAATCAGACGGAACCAGCCTTCGGCTTTCTCGATAACCACATTAAGCTCATCATGGGTCATGATGTCGATGTCCCAGCCGACCAGCTTGGATGCAAGTCTAACATTTTGTCCACGACGGCCGATTGCCAGTGAAAGCTGATCTTCCTTAACGAGCACAATGGCCCTGCCCAGCTTGGGATAAAGAAAAACTTCCTCAATTGCAGCGGGCTGCAAGGCTGCGGGAATAAGCACTTGAAGTGAATCATTCCAACGAACGATGTCAATTCTTTCGCCACCAAGTTCATCCACAATGTTCTTAATTCTGCTTCCGCGAACACCAACACAGGCACCCACGCAGTCGACCTTGCTGTCGATACTGGAAACCGCAACCTTGCTACGATAACCAGCCTCACGGGATACCGCCTTGATTTCAATGGTTCTGTCGGCGATTTCGGGAATTTCGTTCTCAAACATACGACGCACAAAGTCCGGATGAGTGCGGGAAAGTACGATTCGCACCCTATGGCCAACCTTGCGAACCTCCAGAATCACGGCCTTGACACGCTCGCCCACATGGTGAGTTTCACCGGGGATCTGCTCGCTTCGGGGCAGGAGTGATTCGACTTTTCCCAGGGAAACATTCGCGGCGCCCTTTTCCAGCCTCTGCACCACACCCTGGACCAAGTCGCCCTTTTGGGCGTTGTATTCGTTGAAAACCTGTTCGCTTTCAGCTTCGCGGAAATTCTGAATCATCAACTGTTTTGCTGATTGAGCGGCGATACGGCCGACCACTTCAGGCGCGAGCATTTCATCCTTGTATCGCGCGGTAATATCACCGGTCTGCCGGTCAATATTCACATGAATGTCTTCTTCGCGAATTTCATCCGGGTCAGGCTCTGGCGGGGTCACCACCGCGGCATCCACAACAGGAGCGACTTCCGGCTTATCTTTCTTGCGGGTCTTTTTTGGCTTGGATGCGGAGACCATACTTGCTTGCCATTTTGTAATGGCCAGACGGAGAGCTTTTTCGATGCTGGTAAAAATCAGCTCGCGGGAAATATTCTTTTCCCTATTCAGAAGGTCTACCCCTCGAAGCAAGTCCTGACCATTCATCCCATTTCTCCACTTTTATAACCGGCTAATAAACAGCCTTAAAAAAAAAGAGTGGGAAAAATCCCACCCGGCATGCGTTAGTGGTTCGGTGTTCCACTAGCGCGGCATCCTTACACTCGCAAGTGTTTAGGATCCAACAAAAGACAGGAATTGCTTCCTGACTACCGTATGGCAAATGATTTCATGAAATCTCTTTCTTGAAAGCACTATTAATATTCTCAGGGAGAATGTCCATTCAGGCAAGCATGAATCCCATAAAAAATGGGCAAATGACCAGATTTGTTCAAAAACTTGGAAACCTGTAACGACCGATGCCAACCCCAAAATTACTTCAGTTAATTCCCCAGTTCGCAGACCTGATTAAAATTCAGCATACTGTTTTTGCACTGCCATTTGCCTTAATCTCGGCACTTATTGCCTGGAAAACGCAGGGAAGCATATCCTGGTTGGATCTTTTGGCCATTATCTTGTGCATGGTTTGCGCCAGAAGTGCAGCAATGGCCTTTAACCGTTACATAGACAGGGGTTACGACGCAGAAAATCCAAGAACTGCCTCAAGACATCTTCCCAAGGGATCCTTGTCAGAATCTCAGGTTCTTTTTTTTATTTTTTTTACAAGTCTGGCATTCATTCTCAGCACAGGGCTCTTTTTAAAGTCTGGAAATTTCTGGCCTTTGGCCTTTTCGATACCCACGCTTTTGTTCCTTTTCAGCTACTCCTACGCAAAAAGGTTCACAAGCCTTTGCCATTTCTGGCTTGGCCTTGCGTTGGCACTCTCGCCCCCGGCAGCCTGGGTTGCCATCCGAGGTTTAGCTTGGAACGAAGCCCCTATTCCGCTCATGCTAAGCGGTGCGGTGCTTTTCTGGGTTGCAGGTTTTGATATTCTTTATGCAGCTCAAGACACCGAGTTTGACCAAAAAGCTGGCCTGCAAAGCATTCCTGCCAGGCTCGGGGTTGGAAATGCCCTGAGACTGGCCTTTATCAGCCATCTTATCATGCTGGGATTTTTGATCGCCTTTTACTACCTCGCCTCACCACCGCTAGGAAAAATATACCTGACCGGTGTTGGAGTCACAGGGTTGTTAGTTATGTACCAGCACAGCCTGGTTAAACCAAACGACTTAAACAGGGTGAATCAGGCATTCTTTCATGTGAACGCTGTGATAAGCCTTGGTATGCTTGCGGTTGTTATTCTGCAACTTCAGCTAGGCTGGTAGTTAGCAATTCAGCCCTTTGGGCTTTTTGCTAAGACCAACATTCCAAATGCCTGGCAAGGCGAAGAAAGAGTTTCTCGGGCTGTAAAAGCGGGCCTTTAAGATGCAATCGGGACCATTGTGCGAGAGGGAAACCTCTGTGCACTTGTTTTATTAAAACCTTTAGCCATCCCCTTTGTGCTTTTATATCGCTTGCCCTTTTCCGTTCATCGAGCCAGGTTCTCTTGTTGCACCCGGAAACAATCTCGCATCTGGCTTGGTCCAGAAAGGCAAGGTTTACCGCATTCATTATCGATGGGCAAGTTTCGTTACTTCGGCTTGGAGTTTTTATCCTGGAGGGGAATGCTGATTACCAAGGCGGCAAACTTTGGCCCCTTGGAGGGCGGCTTGAAAAAACCCTCGTGGCAACCAAGACAACCGTTTCCCAAGGGAATGGAGGCAACCCGCCTGTAATGGGAACCTTCCACAATATCGACTTCTTTCTTACCAGCAGCAATCTCGCGGGAAGCTTTCTTTTCAAAATCTGTCTGGGGTTCATGGTCAAAGCTCATCGCCTTGAGGTTCACGGACATCCAGCGGGCATCCGCCCCCATGGTTTTCTTGATCTCTGAAAAAACATCTTCCATGGCACGAGCCGGAACTATAGTTCTTTCCCTTTGGAAGTAACGGTGGTGAATGACATCCAGGGTGGCTAAATAAACTTCATGCATGGTTTTTGCCCGCTCCCTGGCGATTTACAGGGAAACCTTTTCACCATCTACATCATGAGAAGACTCTTCCTTGGGACCCGCATAAATTTGGGTGCTTAGAAGAAACATGGCGCATCCCATGGCAAAAATCTTGAGGACTCTTTTTTCTTTACCATGCATGACACTTTTCCTACTACTGGCTCATGGATGGATTCCATCCAAGGGGAATGGTCTTTTCGCAACTGGCATCGCAAAGTGGTATCACGTTTGTGGCGGATCTTAAAAGCTGGCCAATGGTCACCTTTGAGAAAGCCTCTTCCGTTCTCTGGTAAGCCAAATCCAACTCCTTATGAACAGGGCAAAGTGTGGTGTGGGAGGGCAAACCTAATGGGCAATGCCTGATTCTTTCAAGAGGCGCCACCGCATTAATGACATCCAAAATGGAAACTTCATCCACATGCATTAAAAGACTGTAGCCACCTCCAGGCCCCGACTTGGATCCAACCAATTTGGCCTTCACCAAGTCTTGCAAAACCTTGTGGAGGTATCTCCGAGGCACCTTGGTCTTCTCGGCAAGAAAGTCAGCGGATGCCGAGCGATCCGGAGCGGATGCCAGCAATGCCACAGTTCGAAGAGCATACTCAGCAGTTTTTGGCAGCATAGTCGGGAGGGTTCCAATAACTAAAGCTATTCTACACCTTGACATGAATAATTCAAGCGGTATTATTACTCCAGTGGTATCGGTTTCTTTCCCACCTGCGCCACGGTCCCCTGCCATGCGTTTAAAGCACTTCTTGTACTTCCTTGTTCTTATCAAACTTGCCATTACAACTGGTCATCTAAAGAGTGCTGATGAATTCGAACGATCTCCCATTCAATACAGCCTTAGCACCCCTAAAAACTGTATCACCAAGCTTCAGGAAAAAATGGACAAGGGTTCCACAAAACTTACCTACGATGGGGAAACCGGCTACTTGGGTGCTGTTCTGAAAGCCTTGAGTGTACCGCTGGACTCCCAGATGCTGGTCTTCTCGAAAACCAGTTTGCAGCTTCGGTACATAACTCCCAAAACGCCACGCGCTGTTTACTTCAACGATGATGTCTATGTGGGCTATTGCCAGTCAGGTGATGTCCTGGAGATTTCTGCGGTTGACCCAAATCTGGGCACTGTCTTTTACACGCTAGACCAACAGCAGATAGATGCCCCGCAGTTTATTCGAAGGGTGGACAAATGCCTCATCTGCCATAGTTCTTCCCGAACCGAAGGCGTGCCGGGGCACTTGGTACGGTCGCTGTTTGTGGACTACTCGGGTCAGCCAATGCTTTCGGGTGGAAGCAGAACTGTGGATCACACCACGCCGATTGATCAGCGTTGGGGTGGTTGGTACGTCACAGGAAAACATGGTCATCAAAATCATCTGGGAAACCTTGTGATTCGTGGCAAAGATGCCCCCCGGGATGTGGACAATTCCCAGGGGCAGAATGTCGTTTCCCTTAAAGACCGTTTGGACCTGGGGCGATACCTGACCCCCCATAGTGATATTATTGCCCTGATGGTTTTAGAGCACCAGACCCTGGTACACAACAGGATGACCAAGGCGAACTTCACAGCCCGGCAGGCTTTTGATTACGAACACACCCTCAATGAGGCTCTTGGCGAACCCAAAGGCAACCGGCTGGAAAGCACCACCCGGCGAATTCAAAGTGCCGGTGATGACCTGATTGAAGCCATGCTTTTTGTGGAAGAGGCAAAAATCTCCTCACCCATCAGCGGAACATCCGGCTTCGCAGAAAATTTCTCCAAGAAAGGCCCCAAGGATAAAAAAGGCCGCTCTCTTCATCAGTTGGATCTGCAACAGCGCATGCTTAAATATCCATGCAGTCACCTGATTTATTCCGATTCTTTTGATGCCCTTCACCCGGAGATGAGAAAGTATATCTGGCAAAAACTATGGGACATTTTCAACAACCATGACAACTCCAAGAAGTATACGCATCTTTCCGTTGCGGATAGGATAGCGATCCTGGAAATCATTCGGGACACAAAAAGTGGCTTACCCGATTACTGGAAAGCCTCCCACTAGAAGTTTAAGTTCTTTAATTACAAAAGGCCTGTCAGGTATTCTGACAGGCCTTTTCAAATATGTCGGGGAGACAGGATTCGAACCTGCGACTTCTTGGTCCCAAACCAAGCGCTCTAGCCAAGCTGAGCTACACCCCGATATCTGCATTATACCAAGCTATCAATCCTTTGGAAATCTGCCATGCCAACTTTCATCCAAAAGATTCTCTTATTCAGTTGGGAAGATACTTTCCAATTGTTTAGGGATTTAGAAGAGCAAGGATTTTTTCAAAGTCATCGTTGTTTTCAAAAGGTATCACAAATTGCCCCTTATCCTTGCCTCGAACCTTTATCTCCACTCTAATACCCATTTTCTGTGAAATCTCTTCCTCCACCATTTCCACATGGGGAGTCTTATGGGAAGAAGCTTTCTCACCCTCCACCTCGGCGGTGTAGTTAACGGGCTTGTTTTCCTGGATGGCGCTTTCCCGTGTAAGGACTTCCGTGGCATGTACAGACAATCCTCGGGAAACGATCTCCTTGCAAATATGAAGCTGTCTTTCCTTGTCCGTAATTCCCTTGAGGACTTTTGCATGGCCGGTGCTTATCTGGCCAACTCGGATGAACTCCTGAACCTCCAGAGGTAGATCCAACAGCGCAATCAAATTGGTGATGGTGGGTCTGGCCATACCCAGGCGTTTGGCCAACTGATCATGGGTGACCTGATAACGATCCAGATATTCCTTGAAACCCTGAGCCTTTTCCAAGGGATTAAGATCAGATCGATGGATGTTTTCCACCAGGGCGGCTTCCACCATTTCCTGGTCATTGAACTCCACCACATGCACCGGAACACTAACCAACCCTGCTGCCCGGGAAGCCCGAAGTCTTCTTTCACCGGCTATCAACTGATAGCGGCCATCCACCTGACGAACAACCAAGGGTTGCAACACCCCGTGGTTGCGAATACTTTCTTCGAGGGATGATAGCGCATCCGGATCAAAGGACTTTCTTGGCTGATTGGGATTAGTGTCAATCATCTCAACCGGCACTGAACTAACAGAAGAGGGCGTCATATAACCATCTCCCGAACCACCGATCAATGCATCCAAACCCCTGCCCAAACGAGCCTTCTTATCCATGACTTGCTCCCGATTCCATTCGTTAAACCTACTTGGAAGAAGGCTATAACAACGGATGGAATATCAGGCAAGACGAATGTTCCTCGTGGAACAAAAAAGGCCCCGGAGTAAACCGGAGCCTTTCGAATGTTCCTCGTGGAACAAAAATCTTAGCCTTCCTTCTTTGGGAGGTCGGCCAATTCCTCACGCACTTCGGCGTAGTGACTGGGTTCCATGGTAAATGCCGCGGTACCGCTGGTCGCACCACGCAGGTCGGTGGTGTAACCAAAAAGGGCCGCCAGGGGCACATGCGCGGTAATGGTAACACGACCGCTGGCGCTGACGGAATCAAGGATGATTCCACGACGACGACTAATATCGCCGGTCAAAGCACCCATGTATTTATCTGGAGCAACCACCGCCACCTTCATGATGGGTTCAAGAAGGATGATGCCAGCATGAACCTGGGCATCGCGGAAGTTTTCCCACCCGGCCAGACGGAAAGCATCCTGCGAGGAGTCCACATCGTGGTACTTACCATCCACAAGATTAGCCTGGATATCGACGCACTGGAAACCGTACTTGGCCCCCTTGATGGTTCCCTGACGAATGCCAGCTTCCACCGATGGAATGTATTCCTTGGGAACCACACCACCAAAGATCGAGTCCTTAAAGTAGATGCTGTTTGGATCTGGCTTCTCTCCTTCGTCTTCCATCTGCTTGGCCCAAGCCTCACCATCCGCAGGGGTCAATGGCTTGTATTCCACGGTGATAACCGCGAACTTACCACGACCACCGGACTGCTTGATGTAGCGAGTTTCCTCGGTGATCGGCTTGGCAATGGTCTGGCGATAGGCCACCATGGGTTTGCCCACAGAAACCTTCACACCAGGGAAGCGTTGCAGTTTGTCCACAGAAACTTCAAGGTGAAGCTCACCCATACCAGAGATAATCAATTGGTTAGTCTCAGGGTCGGTATGAGCTTTCAAGGTTGGATCATCCCGCACCAGACGGCCAAGGGCGTCTGCCAGCTTGGATTCGTCCGTGGTCTTGTCTGGAATAAGGCACTGGCTGATAACAGGTTTCGGGAAGCTGATGGATTCCAACGCGATCGGCTTGTCAATCTGGCAAAGGGTGTTACCAGTGTAGGTCTGCTTCAAACCGATCATGGCGACAATATCACCCGGTCCGGCGGTTTCCTTTTCCTCGCGCTTGTTACCCATCATGCGGTAGATACGGCCAACGCGCTCTTGCTTGCCGTTGGTGGTATTCACGATGGTATCGCCGGGATGCACCTCACCGGAATAGATTCGCACATAAACCAAGTCTCCGGTGGAATCCGCCACCGTCTTAAATGCCAAACCACTGAATGGATCCTTGGGTTCGGGCTTTCGAAGTTCCTTCTCCTTGGATTTTGGAACAATGCCTTCAACAGGAGGTCGGTCAAAAGGAGATGGCAGCAATTCAACCACCATATCCAAAAGGTGCTGAACCCCATGGAAGGTTTTGGAGGAACCGCAAAGAATGGGGGTGAACATGCCCTGAAGAGTTCCCTTGCGGAGTGCCTTTTTCAGAAGTTCCTCGGAAACTTCCTTCTCTTCCAAGAGAAGCTCGGCAACCTCATCGCTGGCCAGGGAAGCCATATCCAGAAGCTTGGCGCGATATTCTTCAGCCTGCTCCTTGTGACTGTCTGGAATGTCAATGTAAGTGAACTTGGTGTTGGTTCTGTCAGTGGTATCTCGCAGAATGAACTTCATGCGAACCAAATCGATAATTCCCTTGAAATCGGTGTATGCACCGACAGGAAGGGTAAGGATCGCGGGCTTCGCTTGAAGCTTTTCAACCATCTGGCTGACGCAATCAAAGAAATCTGCACCCGTACGATCCAGCTTGTTCACATACGCAATTCTTGGAACCTTGTACTTGTTAGCCTGAAACCATACGGTTTCGGACTGTACTTCCACGCCACCCACCGCGCAGAAAACACCCACCGCGCCATCAAGAACACGAAGGGATCTTTCCACTTCGGCCGTGAAATCCACGTGGCCAGGAGTATCGATAATGTTAATGGTGTTATCGCCCCAGTCGACGGAAACTGCGGCCGAGTTAATGGTAATACCCTTGGCTCTTTCAAGTGGGTCGAAGTCGGTGGTGGTGTCCCCGGAATCGACATCACCAACCTTGTGCTTGGTGCCGCTGAAGTAAAGAATTCTTTCTGTGGTGGTTGTCTTGCCGGCATCCACATGGGCAATAATTCCGATGTTGCGAATTTTCTCTAGCATGTTAACCCTTTGCGATTGGAATCCAGTTACAGCACTTTAACAGCAAAGCCATTCAATTTAAAGCAACGGCAGCCAGTATGGATCCAGAAATTCAAATAATGCCCACCATCAGAACTATTGGTTCGATGGCAATTTCCACTGAAAACCTATTCAGGCCATAATTAAATCTAATGATTCGAAGGCAATATTGTCCAGAAGGGTTTTATGGACACCCCCAACCCATAAGCCAAAAACCCAAAAGAAAAGAGGGGGCCTTCTCAGACCCCCTTGAAGCTTTTATGGCACAAGTCTCTACACAACAACGACTTAAATATACCTAATTTGCCCTCGTTTACTTTTTTGCCTCTTCACCCGCAGCTTTCATGAAGCCCAAAACCGGGGATTTAATTCCCACTTTTAATGAAAGTTTCTCGCCCGCTGAAAGGCTGTATTTAAGTTTGTCTGCCTCGGGGGTTTCCTTAAAAATCTTCTCGGCGACTTCGCGGGCCTTGGAAAACTGCTTTGTCATCAATCCGGAAGCCTTAAGAAATGATAACTCGAATTCCATCATGGCACCGGAAACCGGAGTGGCTTTCAAGGCGTTTCCGATGATTTGCCTTGCGTTTTCACCCACTGCAAAAAGAATCTTGTTTTCTGCAAAAGCCACATATGCGGTTCCAGAACCAAACAGCTTTTCATCCTCCGGAGCCATCGGAAATGAAATCTTGTGGAGGTTTACCGATCCCTCCTTGTCCTGATTTAGTTCCAGTTTCTTTTTCTCGGCGTCCGGGAGTTCCTTGTGGATATTCTTCACCCAGTCTTCCAGCTTGGATGACTTCTCCATCTGGGCTGCCAGTAAGAAACCATACTTTCCGTTGGGCTGGATTTGAATATCCGCAGCCACATCGATCAAACCCTTTTGCAATGCTGGAGTCATGGCATCCAGAAGCTCTTTTGCTGCCTTTTTTTTGCCCTCATCTTTTTCCGCGGCGATCACCTTGCCAGCCTCCTCCAGGCCGGATCGGATGATTTCTTTTTTCATGTAGTCCGGAATCAAAGCATTCAAATGAGCATGCAAGGCGCTGTTCTTCCCACGGATAGCTGCTCCCAGACTTTTCTGCGCCCCTGCACCGGCAATACCTTTGGCCAGGTCGGTTCCTTTTTTGCCTTCAAGTCCGACAGCAAGTTCAATGTCACCGGACTTGCGGTCCATATCCAGCTTCACCATGAATTCCTCACCCTGCGTTAATAACTGGACAATGGTTTGCATCATGTACTCCGCCGTTTCTTCGCGAAGCTTGGTCTCTACGGGAGTCTCGTTGGGCTTTTTGTTTTGTTTGGCTTGCGCAACCAAAAGCTCAATCTGTGGAACAATATTCTTGATCAGGTCATCGGGTATACCCGCGATATTCAAGGTCAGTGAAAGAACACCTGTCTTATCAGGTTGAAGAATATCCTTGGGCGCCAAAAGCGCTTTGTCCGAAATGGCTTTTTCATCCCTTACTGTTGCGCACATGTAGCCATTTTTGAAACGAAACAAAAGCGGGAAGGGGGAGTTCGGGATATTCACCGTATAGATTTCGCCATCGCCCTTGTTGGCGGGCAAATTCAACTTTTTCAGCATGTCCAGAAAAGCTTTTTCATCTGCAATCGGGATCAGGCCCACCACATCACTATCCACAATGTTGGGTCCAAGATAACCATAAAGGCCGAATGGTTTCTCAGGATCAATCCCCTCCAGTCCCTTGGGACCGGTCATTAACTTCAGAAGCCCTTCCACCTGCCTGGCTTCCTCTTTTTTGCCAACTGACTCCGCAAGGAAATAAATATTTTCCTGAAGCCGGTTGATCGCCTGAAACCTCAGGGCAAGGGTTGGCTGGCTTTTCTTTTCCTGGGCAGTTGCCTTGAGCCCCATCAGGGAAAGAATGGAAATCAACAGTATGGCCAGGGTTCTTTTCAACATGGAAGCACCGCTTTTCTTCTATTGCCGGGCATGGATCATGATGAAAAGTTACCGCCATGCGGGACTTTGGCGCAAGCTGGATTCTTTTTCCTTTCCCATTTTTCATATTCTCGGCTACGATTTGATCCTCTAAGACCAACATGTAAACAAGAAGGCCAGCCATGAAAAAATTAATTCTGCCTGTTGTTTTGGCGTTTCTGGGATTTGTGGTTCACCAGTCTTCAGCCCAAACTGGAGCTCCTTCCATCACTGCCATGGATGGAAAACTGATCTTCAAGATCGGAGACAAGGTGGTAACCAACTACCATCATGGCAAGGAAGTGGCCAAGCCATACTTCTGGCCCATGGTAACGGTAACGGGCAACAGGGTTACCCGGGATTGGCCCATGATCCAAGATTCCAACGAAGCCAAGGACCACAAACACCAGAAGTCAGCCTGGTTCTGCCATGGCGATGTCATCCCGGAAGGTTTGGAATTAAAGCAGCGCACCAAAAATGTGGAAGGGGTCGATTTTTGGAGCGAGGAAACAAATCACGGTAAAATCGTTTGCGTAAAGGTGGGACCTGTTACCAGCGATAAAGGGATTCCCACTGTATCAACACTGAATGAGTGGCGCACGACAGATGGAACTGTGATCATGACTGAAAAGAGGGATATCTCGCTTGAAAATGCAGGTAACGGGTATTTGATTAGAATTCATTCCGAACTTATTGCGAGCAACTTCCCCATCACCTTTGGCGACACCAAGGAAGGTTCCATGGGTGTGCGTGTGCGCGACAGTGTCACCGAGAAGGATAACAAGGGCGGCAAGCTAACCAACGCGCAGGGTCTGCAAACCGAAAAAGCGCTCTGGGGCAAGGAATCGGCCTGGTGCGACTACTCGGGCCCATGCGACAAAGGCACCGCAGGAATAACAATCTTTAGCGATCCCAAAAATGCTTATTCTAGCGCATGGCACAGCCGTGGCTACGGACTTATGGCTGCCAACCCATTCGGCAGAAACAAATCCGGATTCCCTGATAGAAAAGGAAATTCAGATTTGGTGAAGATTGCCAAGGGAAATTCCCTGAAGCTGGGTTTTGCCCTTTATGTTCACGATGGGGATGAAAAAGAAGCGAAGGCTGAGAAAGTATTTGCTAACTCTTTCAAATAAACCTGTCAGTCGATTTTAGTTCTAGTCTTTTTCACTAGTAACAAAGAAAGCGCTGTCATAAATCCCAACAGGGAAATCACTAGAAATCCTATAACTGCCCAGGTTATAGGGCTAATTCTGGTTTGAATTTTGCTGTCACCGTTAAAGCCGGGGGCCATCGTAGATCTGGTTTGTATGGGCGGCGGGCGCATTCCTTGCGAATCCGCACCCTCGCTATCATCATCAGAAAGATATGCCTGCATGGCAGAAACCGGCAGGGAATCAGAACCTTCCTCAAAGCTTCTTTTTTTACGAGCATCAATCCGAACCTTGAAATTCTGCCCACCATTTGCCTGAATACTTACAAATGCGCTTTGCGAAGAACCGCTCATCCTGGATTCGTGTACTCGAATATAAATGTTCGCACGGTTACCCTTCATCTCAACCCGGTAAATCTCGATCCACGGAACCATGACAGAAACATTTGCGTAAACCGGCTTTTTGTCGTCTCCAAATAATGGAAGCACCTGTTCCCGAACTTCTCCGGGGTTAAGGTCAAAAACAATATGGGTGCTGCCAATGGTAACCCTCGGAGGTTTTGCCAAACCCAAGGCCTCAAAAAACTGTTGGATGGCCGCCAAACCGGAAGCACTTGGCCCGGGCACGGGGTAATCCCAGCCATTTTCCGAATACCACTTCTGCACCTGAAGGGTCTCGAAAAGAACCACAGCTTCCTGCGGGCTGGCCTTGGCTTTTAGTGCAATCTCCCTGGGTATCTTCGCACCAGCAAGGACACCACCGGAAAATGGCTTCACAGGAACCATTGCCTTTATCGGCACAACAATGGTTCCACCACTGGTTTCGAAAACAAGGCGTCCGCTTAATGGCTTTTCAGATGCCCGAAGCAACTTCCCTTTGACATAAAGCGGGAGAACCGCATCCTGAAAAGTCTCGAATAGGTGCCTGCTTTTGGGAACCCCATCCCCAATATTTAACCACCCTGCTCCCTCGATGGAAACCGTTCCGAACAGCAACCTTCTTCCCAAATTGCGGATCTTAAGTGGAACTTTTTTATCCTGCCCTACCTTGAGAATTCCCACATCTAGAATTTCCGGCTCAACATCCAGCTTGGCTGGCATAAGGTTCTGGACAGGCAGTTTGCCCAGGAAACTGTCAAGCCCCTGGCCAGGCGCGGGAAAATTCGCCGACTGCGCGGCCATGGCGGATAGATCCAGTCTTCCTATCGAGCTAAAAAATTTGGTGAAAGCCCCGCCCTTGAGCATTTTCTGGGCCGCTTCCCATTCCACAAGAATGGTTGTTGCAAGCTCCTCGAAATTTGAGCAAGCCGCCCCGGAATCGAAAATTATTGGAACTGAAAAACGAACTTGCGTGGCGGAAGATGCCTGTAAATGCCCTGGAAGTCCTATGCCATCATAATAACAAAAGGAAGCTTCAGGCGGATTGGCCCGGGAACATCGGCTGCAAATCTGAGTCATGCGGTCATGTTAGATGCATACCCGTGGTATTGCAACCATAACCCGAATCTGAAAGTCTTTGTTGAAATAAGAACGAGCTATTTTCTTGGAAACGTCCTGTCAATTTCTTCCAAGACCGCTTTCAAAGCTGCAACATCCGTCTTGGCTGTAGTCTCGAAATTGCGGGTCGCGTTTGGTTGTGCGGGATCTTTTACGGCGCAATAAAATTTCCAATCCCCGGCTTGGGGATTATAGTCCAGCCTCTGCCAGGCAAGTCCACGAGTTGTCAACTGTTGCATCAGATTTCGGAACTCTTCTGGCGCTCCAAAAGGCGAGGTGGCTCCAACCCCGGCCGCTGCTGTAGCCCCTACAGTGGTCACAGGATTACGATTAGGATCCAGAGTGGAAAAATTTCCCGTGGTAAGAGCCGCCGGGCTTGTAGAGGAGGCGGGTGCTGGCAAATGGGGCAAACCTGTTTGCGGATTCACATTTCCCACCGCACCAGGAGTAGTAGCCTGGGCAGTTTGGGAAGGCATTCTGTTTAGTGGAACTCCGCCGCCTAACAACGGATCCTTATCCGAAACAGGCGAGGAGGGATTTTGGGCCGTTGGGGTTACCGGGGCAAGAGGAGCGGGTCCCGCTGGCGCGCTTGGCCCGTTATTTCCGGGCAAAGGGCTAAAAAACTTATCCAACGTGCTGGAACTGCTTCCGCCGTTGGTGTTTTGACATCCCATGCTGGCTGCAAACATGCACACCACCAAGGTTACAGGCACTATCCTGAAGCGAATTCGCTGCGCCAGACTGGTTTGGCATCGAATCATGCTTCTCTCTCCTTGGGTTCTTGACTCCGTAGCCAACTCAACTATCTTGCCTAAAATGCCTCTTGTTCGAGGCAATACACCCTTTTTTGGGTTATTTGTCTGGCCATATCAAACCCCAGGAATCCACGCA
The DNA here is from genome assembly GCA_041180805.1 of Planctomycetota bacterium. Taxonomy (GTDB): domain Bacteria; phylum Planctomycetota; class Planctomycetia; order Gemmatales; family Gemmataceae; genus JBEGQX01. The sequence continues at coordinate 9,165 of JBEGQX010000373.1, read as the reverse complement.
ATGTCAGCTTTCAAGATCGCGGTCATCGGTGGGGATGGAATCGGCGTAGAGGTTATTGACCAAGCCGTTCGCATTCTCGAAGTAGCTACTGCCAAGTCGGGTGCCTCCTTCACATGGAACAAGCTTCCCTGGTCGGCGCAACATTATCAAAAAACCGGTGTCATGGTTCCCGAGGATGGCTGGGATCTTTTGAAGAAGCATGATGCGATCTTCCTGGGTGCGATTGGTCATCCGGGTGTTCCCGACCATATCCCTGTCCACGGGCTTCTACTTCCAATGCGCAGAATGTTTGATCAGTATGTGAATTTGCGCCCCTCTTATCTCTTTGATGGCGTGGATTCCCCCTTGCGAGACAAGAAACCGGGCTCGATCGATATTCTCTGCTATCGAGAAAACACGGAAGGGGAATATGCCCCTATCGGCGGTCGCCTTTATTCCGGAACGCCGCACGAACTGGCTATTCAAACCAACACTTTCACCCGCAGGGGTTGTGAAAGAATCATGCGCGCAGCATTTGAATGCGCACGCCATCGCCCCCGCAAGAAAGTGACAAGCATCACAAAGTCCAACGCCCAGACCTTTGGCATGGTTTTGTGGGATGAATGCTTCCAGCGAGTTTCCGCTGAATACAAGGATGTTCAGTCATCATTCCTGCTTGTGGATGCAGCGGCAATGGATTTAGTGCGAAAGCCTGAACACTTCGATGTGATTGTCGCAAGCAATCTTTTTGGCGACATCCTTACCGATTTGGCTGCCATCGTCACAGGCACCATTGGCCTTGCTGCCAGCGCAAACATTAATCCTGAACGCAACTTCCCCAGCATGTTCGAACCTGTTCACGGATCCGCACCAGATATTGCTGGTAAAGGCATTGCCAACCCCATGGCGGCGGTACTTTCAGGTTCCATGATGCTGGAACATTTGGGCTTGAAGGATTCCGCCCTTCAGGTTCGCAACGCAGTGGCTAAGGTTCTAAAGGCAGGCAAACCCCGCACGCCAGACCTTGGTGGAACAGATTCTTCCGCTGCCATTACCGAAGCCATATTGGCGGCGCTTTAATGGATTTATGAACGAAACAAGAAAGGCTTCCAGCGATACTCTGGAAGCCTTTCTTGTTTTCATGGTAACAACTAAGCCGGTATAGCCTCGATTATGCTGTTCAGGCCAGCGGTTGGAACAATCCGCTCTACCTTGAAGCCGCCCTGCCGCAAAATATCGCGAAACTCAGACTCGGTTCTTTCCACACCACCCGGAATTCCCATCATGATCCAATCAAAAAGTTTACCTGGATGCGGAGTATTTCCTTCCGGGAGCACTGCATCCACCACCAGCATCCTGCCATTCGCAGGCAAAACTTCCCGAATAATCCTGAACAACTTCACGCTGGTTTCATCATCCCAATCGTGAATGATATGCCTAAGCAGGCATGCATCCGCACCTTTGGGAACTGAAACAAAGAAATCCCCGGATATTAGCTGGCAGCGGTTGGCAAACCCATGGCTTTCCATGAATCCCCTGACCGCCTCGATCACATGGCCTTGGTCAAAAAGCACTCCCTTAAGTCCTGGATTCGCCCTTAAGACCTCGACAAGCAAACTTCCATTCCCACCCCCGATATCCATCAGGGTTGCAAACCTGGAGAAATCATAGGCATCCAGCATTTGCTTGGTTTCTGTTCCATGAATGCTTTGCATGGCCATGTCAAAGATTCGGGCAGAACCAGGATGGTCTTTCAAATATTCAAACAGAGGCTTTCCATGGGCGATTTCATATGCGCATCTTCCGCTGCGGACCGCGTCTATCATTCGGGAAGAAGCCAGATAATGCTCGGAACCAGACATGATAGCCATCGCATACTGGCTTCCGGGAATATCCGACCGAAGCTGGCTGGCACGGGGAGTCAGGGCGAAGACACCCTTTTCAGTTTCTTCAAAGACTTCCTCGGAAGCCAGCAATCGAAGCAATCGATAAAGATTCTTCTCGTTGGAACCTGTCTTTTTCGCTAGCTCTGAAACCCTACTTGGGCCGTTTTGGTGGATAATATCCGCAAGGTTCAATGCTGCGGCACAGTGCAACGCCTGCGAGAACCAGTAACCGTACACCTTTTCCTTCATCCAAGCCGCGGGACTTTTGGTTTCCATGTGCCTGACTCTCATAACAAATAAGATCTAATTCATTCCCTCAATGATCAGATTACTCAATCCAGCTTGTTTTAACAGGACATGCAAGTTGAGATTGGAATCTGGTGGATAGTTCCTGTAGAACGACAACCTGTCTTTAAGGAAGGAATTATTCACAAACCATGCCAGGACAAGGCAAACCAACGGGCGATTTAAAAACAGGAATTCTCTGGGCCCTGATTGCCTACGCATTCTGGGGTGGCATGCCTTTGTATGTCTGGTTGGTTCGCTCGGTGGAACCCATGGAAATCCTGTGCCATCGAATAGCCTGGTCCGCGGTGGTGATGTCCATCGTGGTTCATTTGCAGGGTAAATGGCCATTGGTAATACAGGCGGTCAAAAACCGAAAAACTTTGGCCGGTTTGGTAGCCAGCGCCGTGATGGTGGGAATCAATTGGGGAGTATACATCTATGCCGCGGCAACCTCGCAGGTGCTGCAAACCAGCCTTGGTTATTATGTTCTGCCTTTGTTAAGCATTCTTTTTGGCATGGTGGTTTTTCATGAACGCCTAAGACCCCTGCAATGGGTGGCCCTGGCTATCGCAACTCTGAGCATTGCCCTTCGAATTCATCTTGCCGGGGCCCTACCCTGGATTTCCATAGGGGTAGCATTGTCTTTTTGCTTTTACGGGGTTCTTCGAAAGGTGATTCCCGTGGATGCCAGCGCCGGCTTATACATAGAAACCATCATCTTGCTACCCGTGGCTTTATTTGCACTGACCTGGTACTGGTTGGAAGGCACCAACGATTTCGGGCAAACCTGGCAAATGGATCTAAGCCTGGCACTTAGCGGCATTGTTACCGTTATTCCGCTCTATTTCTTTGGCCTTGCGGCGCGAATTGTTCCGCTCTCGATCATGGGGTTTATGCAATATTTCTCACCAAGCATCCAGCTTTTACTGGGCATCTTCCTCTTTGGGGAATCCTTCAGCCGGGAAAAACAAATCAGCTTCCTGCTTATCTGGGTCGCTTTGGGGGTATTCACCTTCGACTCCATCATTCATATCCGAAAAGCAAAAAGGGATGCGGCATAAGCCACACCCCTTTATTTGCCGATTTGCCTGACTTTAAATTCGTTGCTTACTTTTTAAGGGCTGCCTCAATAGCTGCCACCAGTGAGGAATCTTCAGGGTCCACATCGGGTTCATAGCGGCCCAGCACATCGCCATTTTTCCCGATCAAAAACTTGGTAAAATTCCACTTCACATCGCCAGAACCTTTTGGGTTGGTTTCCTTGGAAGTAAGATGCTTGTAAAGCGCCGAGGCGTTGGCACCCTTTACCATTTGCTTTTCCAAGACAGGGAAAGTTACCCCGTAATTCTTTTGGCAGAACTGGGCGATCTCGTTGTTGGATCCGGGTTCCTGGGCACCAAATTCATTGGAAGGCACCCCTAGCACCACAAAACCCTGTTTTTCAAATTTTTGGAAGATTGCCTGCATTCCCTTGTATTGACCTGTGTAGCCACACGCGCTGGCCACATTCACCACCAGCACCACCTTGCCCTGAAGTTTGGAAAGGTCAAATTCTTTGCCATCAAGTGTCTTTGACTTGTAGTTCAATGGTGTGTTCACGGCAGCAACTCCATAAAGGGATGTAAAAGCGAGCAAGCCAGATAGTGCAAGCAAAAACGCAATGCTGGGTCGAATCATGGGTAACTCCTGTTTGTCCTGAGGTTTAAGTATCAGTATTATAAGTATAAGCAGTTCCTAGGGTTGCATGCAAATCCTTGAGGCTGTTATGATGCTGATGAAATTAACCCTTTGCATAGGATGGAAGTTCGCCAAATGACGGACGCCAGCAAGATTCGCAATTTCTCCATTGTTGCCCATATTGATCATGGCAAAAGCACATTGGCAGATCAATTTCTGCTGATGACTGGTGCCATTACGCAGAGAGAATTCCGTAATCAAGTGCTGGACGACATGGATCTTGAACGGGAACGAGGCATCACCATTCAGATGCATCCCGTTACCCTTTACTACAAAATTGGAAATGAAACGTACGAACTTAACCTGATTGACACACCCGGGCATGTGGATTTTACCTATGAGGTATCCAGAAGTCTTGCTGCCTGTGAAGGTGCGATTCTTTTAGTGGATGCATTCCAGGGAGTTCAGGCTCAAACAGTGGCGAACGCCTACCTTGCCATAGAGAACAACCTGACCATTGTTCCCGTTTTAAACAAGATCGACCTACCCATTGCCAGACCGGACGAAGTCATTGCGGAAATGGAATCAGCACTTGGAATCGAACCTGAAGAAGTATTAAAGGTGAGCGCCAAGACCGGACTAGGCATGGATGAGGTGATGAAGGCAATCATCGATCGCGTTCCGCCTCCCAAGGGAAAACCCGAAGACCCGCTGAAGGCCCTGGTTTACAACAGTCATTTCGACCCTTACAAGGGTGTAATTATCTACATCAGGGTTATGGAAGGCACCCTGCGCAAAGGCCAGAAGATTAAGCTAATGCGGGGAAACACCGAATACGAAGTCGCCGAAATTGGACAGTTCAGGCCTTCCCCGACCCCTTGCGACACACTCGGCCCGGGCCAGGTGGGTTTCTTCAATGCCCAGGTGAAAAAGCTCGAGGATGTGCACATTGGCGACACCGTCACCGAGGCACACCGCCCAACTGCCACCGCCTTGCCAGGCTACAAAGAACCAAAGGCGATGGTGTTCAGCGGCCTTTACCCGACCAATAACGACGATTTCGAAGAACTTCGGGAATCGCTTGCCAAGCTTCGCCTGAACGATGCCAGCTTTTCGTTCCAACCCGAGGTAAGTGAAGGATTGGGATTCGGTTTCCGATGTGGCTTTTTGGGAATGTTGCACCGTGAAATCATCCAACAAAGGCTGGAACGCGAAAGCCAACTGGACTTGGTTCAAACGGCACCCAACGTGACTTATGAAATCCTCTCCCGCACCGGGGAAGTGATTACGATCGACAACCCCCAGAAGGTTCCAGATGCCGGGCAGATCGAGGAATTTCGAGAACCCTTCGTAAAGATCAGTTTCCTGGTGCCCTCAGGAAATATCGGCGACTTGATGCAGATGGCAGCGGAACGCCGGGGAATTTACATTCGCACTGAATATCTAAGTACGGCGCGAGCTATTCTTGTTTACGAAATGCCCCTCGCCGAGGTCATTTACGACCTTTACGACAAGTTGAAGTCCGTAACCCATGGCTACGGAACCATGGATTACGAACTATTGGCGTACCGCCCTGCAGACTTGGTAAGGCTGGATGTTCTGGTTCACCACAAGAGGGTGGATGCGCTTTCCACCATTGTGCATCGTTCCACCGCGGATCGAAGAGCCCGCAAGATTCTCAAGAAACTTCGCGAGGAAATCGACAGGCACCTGTTCGAGGTAGTTCTCCAAGCAGCCATAGGTTCCCGTATAATTGCGCGTGAAAACATTGCCGCCATGAAGAAGAATGTTACCGCCAAATGCTATGGTGGTGACATCACCAGAAAGAGAAAACTTTGGGCCAAACAGGCCGAAGGCAAAAAGCGCATGAAGCAGGTGGGCCAGGTGGACCTGCCCCAGGAGGCATTCCTGGCCGTTCTGGAATCCGAAGATTAGCCCCAGGTGAACCATGGCAGAGAATGAAACTCCACCCTCTCCGGACAAAGGCGTTCCATCCTTTCCTTTGTTGAAAACTAATGGTTCTGAAAGCACTCCACCACAAGAAGAGGTTTATGGTTTGCAGGAATCACCCGCTCCAATTCCTCAAACCATTCAACCACCAAAAACCACCTCACCTTCACAAACCGTTGCCAAACCGGCAAAACAGGGCAGTGATGGTTTCAGGGAACTTCTGGAAACCATTGTCTTCGTGCTTGTATTGGTGCTGGTTCTTAAATCCTTTGTGGCTGAAGCTTTTGTTATTCCCACAGGTTCCATGGCTGAGACGCTTTATGGCTACCAAAAGTTGGTCAAATGCCCGACTTGCACTCACTTGTTTCCCGTTAATTGCTCTAGTGAAGTGGAACAGACACCCGGCGCAGGCACCTTTACAGTAAGTTCCTGCACCTGCCCCAACTGCCTGTTGGGAATTCGCCTTTTGAAGCCCAATGAACAATCTTTTCCAGACGAACCCGCGGTACCAGATCCCGGTTGCACCACCGGTGACCGGGTTCTGGTTGCCAAGTACCTTTATGATCTTCCAGGGAACTCGCCCCAGCGTTTTGATGTGGTTGTTTTCAAATACCCGGGCAACAGCAACCCGAATGAATTCAATCTTGGCTCTCCAAGGTTTCCAACCTCAGGGCCGCAGCGCAATCACACCCCTATGAATTACATTAAAAGGCTTATCGGTCTGCCGGGCGAGACCATAGGCCTTAAAGGTGGCAAACTGTATCGAATAGCCCCGGGACTGGTACCACCCCCCAACTCCAAGCCTGACCATCCACAGGACCTGTGGATGTGGCAGTTCATGCATGAAAATGAGGCCCGTGACCTACTTGTAGATTCGGATAAATTTGAAATCATTCGCAAGCCACCCTCGGCTGTCATGTCCATGAAAAGGATTGTCTATGATGACAGAGAAAGACCTTTGGATTTGCCCGGCATAAAGCGCTGGCAATCCCAAAAGCCCGCCTGGGTGGAACCTATCAAGTCCGTGCATAAATGCGATTCTTCCCAATCCAGGGAAATGGAATGGCTTCGTTACCAGCATATTCTGCGCAACAATGAGGGACGCAGGCAGTTGATAACTGATGTCATGGGTTACAACACAACCTACTATGACCCACACCGTCCCGGCTATGGGGACAATTGGGTAAGCGACCTGGTTCTGGAAGGGGAGTTTGAAATTCAAAAACCCCAGGGGGAACTCACCCTGGAACTATCGAAGGGTTCAAATCGTTTTCAAGCCAGGTGGAACCTGCAAACTGGCACTTGTGAACTCCATCGTATTTCCAAAGATAAGGATGAAACCCTAGCCAGCATGGATAAGTTTCCCTTGAAACCAGGCAAGCACCAACTTCGCTTTTCGAATGTCGATTGCAGGCTTATTGTTTGGCAAAATGGAAAGCTTATTTTCGGCGATGGTGTTGATTACACCCCGCCCAAATTCAATGGCCCAACCATGGCCAATGATCTTGAACCAGCCAGCATTGGTTGCAAGGAGGCATCGGTAGTTGCCAGTGACTTGAGGTTATTCCGGGACACCTATTACACCGCGAGGATTAATCCAAGCACACCTGATGTATCTGTGAATGACTGGACGGAACCTCCCAATCGCAAGCCCGGCCAGGAAATTCCAGATGCTTGGAAACCACTGAACAATCCACCGATCAAGACGCTATTTGTGCAACCCGGTCACTATCTTTGCTTGGGGGACAACAGCCCTCAAAGTTCAGATGGGAGATCTTGGGGACTTGTGCCTGACAACCTGATGATGGGCCGGGCCGTGGTCATTTACTTCCCGTTTCATCGCATGGGAAGGATTCAATGAGTATTGCGCCACCCGTACCACCGGAAGGAACCATTTTTGGTGATATTCAAATTCGTGTTCGGTATGCCGAGACAGATCGCATGGGACTTCTGCACCATGCAAATTACCTGGTCTATTTTGAGCAGGGTCGCATTGAACTTCTACGAAGTCATGGAAGAACCTACAAGGATGTGGAAGACGAAGGTTATTTGCTGGTTCTTGCCCGCATTGAGGTGAAATATCGTCGCCCGGCAAAATATGACGACCTGCTTACCCTTCGAACCATTGTCGAGAAAACCACTGGCGTTCGCATTGACCATAAATATGAACTTTATTGCGAAGGATTGCTAATTGCCGAGGGTTCTTCCACCCTGGCATGCATTGATCGGGAAGGGAGACCGCAGGCATTGCCGGAATATCTGGCAAATCGCAAATCCAAAGTGTGAAAGGACACATCGAATGCGCCGATTTCTGGCGGTGTGGTGCCTCCCCATTCTTATTTCCCTGATGCCTTTTGCGGGCAGCGTTTGCATTATTGCGTCATTACCAGCAACAGCCAGGGATCTTTACCTGGAGCGACTTACTCGCCTGGACACTTTATTAATTGGCCTTGGAACCGCCCTATTCCTGTTGCAATCCATGCTGGCATGGAAAGCACTTCGGTGGAAAACTACCTCATTCGATGAAACCGCGGACGACTGGATATCGCACTTAGCCCAGGCAGCCGAGTGGTTCCCCCTGCTAGGCCTTCTGGGAACCGTGGCAAGCATCCTGCAAACTTTTTCATCCATCCAAGGCCCCATGCCTGCTGAAAAAATCATCCAACTTTACGGACCGGCAATCACAGCTACAGGCACCGGGATTTTCATGGCCCTGGTAAATATCCTGCCGGCATGGACTGTGCTGGTGGGACGAGACCTCATTCTTTTACTGGGCGGCATTTCAGTCAGTAAAACTGAAAGGCCCACTAAATGATTGTGCTTCCCAGAAGAAGTATAACGCGCTTTTTTGTCCCATTGATTGATGTGCTTGTTCTGTTTTTCTGCGTTTTCCTTTTTATGCCCATGGTTACCCAAGGAGACAATTCCAATGGCCCGTCGGAATCTCTTCCAAACACTATTCAACCCAATAATGAACCGCTTCTGGAAGAGATAACACGCCTTCGCAACCAAAACACTTTGGACATAAAGGGACAGCTATTCATCAAAGTTTTGGAGATCGATTCCAAAACTGGAGACCTTTTTAAAAGATCGGCGAATGGGGAAAAGATACCCAATGGGGAATTTGCCGCAAAGATGATCGAGGAAGATCTGCTTTCATCTAACGGCAAAAAGATCATGTATGTGATCCTTTACCCACAGGAAGACACTGGGTTTCCAACGAGGGAGCAAAGGGAAAATTACCAACGCTGGTTCTCATCTTCATTGGCAACATTTCAGGCCTCAGGGAAAAATTCCTCCGCTGGGAGTTTGCGATGATTGCACCACTTGCCAGTTTTCTAACAGAAAGCCTCAGACATCCTGAAAAACCACTCGCATTGGTGGG
>JBEGQX010000372.1:0-10353 GCA_041180805.1 Planctomycetota bacterium | reverse complement strand
TTACAGTCGTTGGGATTTGGCGACTTTCAAGCAGGAAGCATAGGAGTTAACCAGCAGGATGCCGCTTGCCTCTCACAAGAAGATCACTGGGGCGCTTTTATTCCAGTGGTTCAAATTTCTGGGCAATAAAGTTCTGCACCAGGAAAGACAACTCTCGTTCTGGCAGGCAGACAGTGCCCAGGCATTCAGGCACCTAAAAAAAGAATGCCAAAAGCGACCAATCTTACAAGCATTTGACTGGAAACGAATTTCCACGCTATCCGATTTGCAAAGACTTGCAACCGTTGGCCCCTCGATATCCGGCCAAACTATCTTCAGAAACAGGAACCTTGCCTTCGGCAGAATCTACTCTCACCTGGCGAACACTTTATCTTGGAACTTTTTCAAGAATCACTGGCTGATACTTTCCAGCATTTATGACTCCTCCATCTCCTGGTCAGAAATCCCAAGATGGCTAAAGCCATTTTGCAAGTCAAATGCGGAAAGCCACGATCATCATTGGTCTGGCCTATATCTAGACTGCAAAAATCTAAAAGAAGCCAACATAAGAGAGTTGCTAAAAAGAAGAGCCTCCAACCTTCATCAAAATCCAGCACTGATTATCCTTGAGGTCGATTCGGAAAATATTCGGGATACAACCGCAATATCTTCCGGAATTCCAAACGGCTTTATCGTGGTACCGTTCTGGGTGGAGAAGCATCAACCTCTGGCTATTTGGGATCTAGACTTTCACTGCTTTCGCTGGCTTGCATTGGGCCAAAGCATATTGGCCACCATAAAAGAAACAGAAAATCCCGAATCTGCTCGAAAACCAAATACCATTGCAAAAAATGCAAAAACAAGAACCATCATTTCGAATGCCAATATTGGAATATCTTGCGAAAGGGACATTCCGATCCGGCAAGTCAGTAAAGCCCCATTACTGTTTAGCATTCATCAAGAAAAAGAACCGGCCCCCGCTGCAAAATCAATCAATAATGATGGCTTGAACCATCCAATTCCTTACCGTCCACAAATGTCCGAAACTTAGGCAATGCCTTAAGAAAGCTCTTGCCATACGGCTTGGTGATAACCCTGGGATCCAGAATCAGCACCGTTCCGCGATCTGTGGTAGATCGAATCAACCTTCCGACTCCCTGCTTGAGTTTCAAAATGGCCTGCGGAATCTGGTAATCAAAAAAAGGATTACCACCATTTTCCTCTATAAACTCCTGTCTGGCCTGAGTTAAAGGCAAGTCCGGAACGACAAAAGGAAGCCGGGTGATAATTACATTGGAAAGAGTCTCACCCTGAACATCCACCCCCTGCCAAAAACTATCCACCCCCAAAAGCACAGGGTTATTTTCTTCCCGGAACAACTGCACCATTTTGTTTCTGGGCAAGCCCTGCCCCTGGACAATAAGCGGGTAACCTCGCTGGCTGCACCAAGGTTCCAAGGCCTTAGCCATGCGCTGCATGTATTGATAACTGGTGAAGAGTATGAAAGCCCGTCCGTTGGATTTCTCAAGGGATTGTAAGATTCTTGAAAGACTGGCATCTTCAAATTCCCTGGCCCGAGTGGCGGGATCAGGCATGGAGGCATACAAATAAAGCTGGGCCTGTTTCTGAAAATCAAAAGGGCTTTGCAATTCAAGGAATTCAGCTTTATCTATACCAAGCCTGGCGCAAATACTCTTATGCCCACCTGTTCCACCGGTGGACAAGGTGGCTGAAGTGAGAATAACAGGGAATGATTTTTCAAAAAGACTATCCCGAAGAACCCCACTGACATCCACCGGGGCACTGCAAAGGTTAAGACGGGGTGTTTTTTTTCCTGAAATTTCCATCCAATGAACATGACCGGCATTCGCCTGCACAAGCCAGTCATCCACCCGAAGGGCATAATCAGCGGCACGGTCGGAAAGTGCCAGAACCTCCATCCGTTCTTCCTCGGGTAAATTCCTGGACTCCTCCTCTAAAGAGGAAGAAAGCAACTTGAACTCCTCGGAAACATTATCCTCAACCAATCCCTTTTCGCGCACACGAACAGACCTGTTTTCAGGGGAAAGGTTGCCGGTGCCAGCAAGAAGTTGCTGGAAACGATTCTGAAGATTCAGGAAGAATATTTCGGTGGCCGCGCGGAGCGATGAAAGTCTTTCCCGGGAAATTGGAAAATCCTGCTGGGCAAGCAGGCCTTTTTCCTTGCGCCCCTGCGAAAGAATACGATCGAAAAAATACTGAAAAGTGCCCTCGCCAAACTTGTCGCCAAATTGATCCACGGCGGCGTCTTCCAGCGTGTGCGCTTCGTCCAAGATCGCGGCGCTGTAATCGGGCAATATCCCGGCCCCACCCTTTCTCGCCACCAAGTCCGCGAAAAACAATGCATGATTCACCACAAGAATATCCGCCTGGTTAATTCCTTTGCGGGCCTGATAGTAAAAACATCTGCCGAAATCCTTGCAGGATCTTCCCATGCAATTGCCACTATCACTTTGCACAAGTTCCCAGACATAGGATGGGACTTCCCAATCCAAGTCCGAAAGACTTCCATCACTGGTATTCAACGACCAACGCCCAAGATCATGCAAATCTTGCAACGAATCTTCACTACCCAGAAGGGTGAATGCCTTCTTTTGCGCAACCCTTAGCCTTCGCAGACTTAGATAGTTTCCACGGCCCTTGACGAGTGCAACCTTGAATGGGAAGGGAACAATCTTGGAAAGTGCCGGAATATCCTTGGTGATCAACTGTTCCTGAAGGCTGATGGTATGGGTGGAAACAACCACCGGGCCTTCTTTTTTTTCCAACACATGAATCAATGCTGGAATAAGGTAGGCAAAACTTTTCCCGACCCCGGTTCCGGCCTCCACCAGAAGCTTGGATTTCTTGAGCAATGCCTGGCGCACATGCTGCGCCATTTGCTGTTGTTGGGGCCTGAGTTCATAGCCAGGGAAAGCCTTTTCAAGAAAACCACCCGGACTAAAGTAGTTTTCCATCCTGGAATATTCTGATTGAAAAAACTCCATGCCAGGCTAACTGCTTTCCGATTGGCTCGCGCCGGGGTAATCCAAAATGCTGATCCCAAGGGAAGTCAATTGTTGTAATCTCTGATAAGCGGCGCTCACCCTTGCCTGTTCCTGCCTTACGAAAGAAGGGTCCAGATTAGTCTTGGAAAAAGGGCCCTCAAGGATAACATCCTGAAAATCAGGGTGGTCAATATACTGTGCACGCTCAGGGTTGCACCGTATGTGAAGTTCTTTTTCCAAGTGCAACCTATCCGGAGTGACCTCTCCCAGAATGTACCTCAGGTAAAGATCTGATTCCTTCATCCTGTCGACATTCTTGCCACAAACCAGGCATAGATAGCCCTTATCACACTTTGCCATGGTTTTTCTACTGAACTGTAAGGCGGTATGGCATCAAAAGCCAAACTGGCTCGCTTTTGATTTGCAACAAAGTTCCAGCACCCCGAAGTTCCCTGGCAAATGGTATCGCTTTCAAGAAATCTGCAATCTGACTGGTGCCAACCTGTGCCTTGGGCTCAAATAGGGAATCCAAAAAACCCCTGGACTTTGGCAACATCAGCAATTCAGGTTCCTTATCTGCCGGTAACCCGGAGTTTTTCGCAGCGAATCGAATGGCGTCAGAAAGCGTTCCCAGTTCATCCACCAGACCATTTTCTTTGGCTTGGCGTCCAGTCCATACGCGTCCTCCAGCAAGGCTTTCCAATTTGGTTCGATCCATTTTATTGCCTGCTTTGTTTCTACCTTCAATAGCCTTGGTTAAAAACTGGTCATAAACATCCTCAATCAACTTGGTCATGGATTCCCTTTCAGAGTCGGAAAACCCACTCGTGGATGAAAACAAATTAGCATTGGCACCGCGCGTGATAACCTCGGAATGGATACCAAGTTTGCCATAAGTTCCACCGAGGTTGATTTTGCCGCCGAACACACCAATGGAACCAGTAAGGGTGCCAGGTTCCGCAAAAATGCGTGAAGCCGCCATGCAGATGTAATATCCGCCACTTGCCGCCACATCTGACATGGATGCAACCACAGGTTTTTTGCAGCGTTTCAATTCAGCCCAGATCAGGTCACTTGCAAGGGCGGAGCCGCCTGGGCTGTCAACTCTCAGTACTATAGCCTTAACGCTTTTGTCATTCTCTGCCTGACGAATTGCCTGGATGATCGTGGTGGAACCACAGTTGGAATCACCCATAAAATCCTGCATGCTTCTGCCGGTGGTAATAGGTCCGCTGGCAAAAATAACGGCAATTTTTGGCCTGCTATTGGTGCTTGATTTTGGTGTTGCAAGCAGTTTGAATACAGCAAAGGGGTTTGAAAGATCTATTTCCTCAACCTTGTCCTTGCCATAATTTTTAGCAAGTGCAACTTCCTCAACCTTTAGGTCCTTTTTAAATTCCTGAGAAACTCCATCGAAATAACCAACCTGGTCAATCAATCCAAGTTCCATGGCTCTTTTTGCGGTATAGGGTCCTTTGTCAATAAAAGTCCGAACCTGTTCGCTGGAAAATTTCCTACCAGCCCTAAGGGTGACAATCCGCTGGATTATCGACTGGTGAAAAAAATCATCCAGTACTGTTTCCAATTGTTTTCTACTGCTCTCGCTCATGGATGTTCTGGTGTAAGGCTCGACAGCAGATTTGAAATCACCCATCTTCAGGAAATCGGCCTGTGCGCCGATTTTGTCCATCAAGGCTTTATAAAAGGTAACCTCGGCCCGCAAACCGGTGAGCATTAACCAGCCGGATTCAGGCAAAAACACTTTATCAGCCGCAATAGCGACCAGGTAATCCTTGAGTTCTCCGCCTTCCAGATAAGCGTAAACTTTTTTGCCAGACTTTCGAAACAACTGTACAGCCTGATTTAGTTCATCAATCTTACCCCAACCTATGCCAACGCCGTCCACCTCAAGAACCAGCCCTTTGATCTCCGGATCATTTGCGGCTTTTCGAATGCGATCAATCTTCGACTTGAGTGTTTCCTGAATGGAAGAAAAGAGAGGATCGGAGGCTGCCACCCCTTCCTCCAGTCCACCACTGATTCGAATGTGGGCCAGTTGAGATGGCTTGGATTTCTCCGCCTGCTTGGATTCCTGCTTCTGTTCATCAGCATGAAGGTGATTGTTCAAACCCGCAAAAAACATCGCCACAAAAAACAAGTTCTTGATATTCATTTATCAGTCTCCAATTCGAACGGAATTCTGAACTGAATGATAGTTGGGATGCCCCACCTTTTCCAATACCATCATGTTAAAAAAATGGAGCAGACGCCCCTATTTTGAATTAGCCCTAAAATAATGATGGCTTTTAAGGCTTTTTTCGACACAATATGCGTTGGTTTAATTCAGATTCTGGTTTATCTATTATGGGAATACCCATGAAGGCTCTGCTGGCAAGTTTCATTGCATTTTTTATCACAGCGTTACTGTTGTGCGGGAATGCATTTACCCAAGAACCTGAACCACAATTAATTCCAACTTCCCAACAAATACCCACCGAGCCACCTCTAGCAGGTACTGGCCAAGGTTCCTTTACCGCCGGAAACACCGGAGGCGCACCCACTGATCCGGCCGCACCTTTTGTGACTGTTCGGGTACGGGTTTCGGCACAAGCCAGCCCAAATGAGGAATTAGAATATCGTATTTTGGTGGAGAACCATTCTCCGGCAAGTGCTCATCAGGTTCGCGTCCGAAACACCCTGCCAACCCATGCCAGATTTCTTAAGGCCACACCCGCACCGGACAGCCAGGATTCGGAACTAATTTGGAAAATAGGCACTTTGAACGGTAATTCATCCAAGGAAATTCGCATGACATTGCTGGTGCTTGGAACCGGAGAAATTGAATCCGTGGCCAGGGTACAGTACGAACACGGCCAAATGGTAAAGACACAGATTGCATCACCATTAAATATTCGAATGACCGGCCCGCAAAAAACCATGCTATTCGATACTTCGAACTATCAAATTCAGGTAACGAACACCAGTTCAACCGAGATGACGAATCTAAAGCTTTCCTGCCTTTTGCCCGATGGGTTGGAATTTTTAAACAGCAAACCCTCAACTAGCGGTGAAAACCCGTTAGTTTGGAACATAAGTTCACTGCCAGCAGGACAGACACAAACTTTTGATTATCAGGCTGCCACCAAAAAAACAGGCGAGATGATTTGTAAAGCCAGCATTGCCGGCACAAATATATCCGCCCAGGAAGCATCTGTAAAAACCATGGTCAGTGAAATCAAGCTTTCCGTTTCCATGGGTGGCCCAGATCGAAGGGCGATACAAAGGCCCGCCAGTTATCAAGTGACTGTTGCGAATACAGGAAGCCAAGCTGTCCAACGCATAAGGGTATCCAGTAAACTTCCTCAAAATATTGAACTACTTGCCGCTAGCCATTCGGGAAGCTTGCAAAATGGAGAGGTTCAATGGACTATCCCACAGATCCTGCCAGGGCAAAGGCAAACTTTGCAGATGGTACTGCGAGCCGGCATCGCAGGCACGCTAAAAAATCGGGTCGAGGTGGTTGCGGACAAATCACAAAGTGGAACTCAAGTTGAAAAAGTCACCATATTTGAACAACCAAACACCCTTTACCTGGAAAGCGATAAAAGCATTGATCCGATTGAAGAAGGTGAGCAAACTGCATTAACGCTTCGACTGGTTCAACCCTTGGAAAGCACCCTGGCTAATGTGGCACTTGAAATAACGATCCCACCGGAATTGACCTTGGTGGATGCCAAGGGTCCAACAGCGGCAGAAAAAACACCAGGGAAGGTTACCTTTGCTGCGTTGCAAAAGCTGGAAGGAAGAAAGGAAGTTTCCTATCAGATGACTTTATCGGGAAGAAAAACAGGCGAGGCAATTCTTAAGTTTCAATGGAAAGTGGACGGTCAGCCAACAGGTAGCGCCGAGGAAAGCGTTCTCGTGCTTCCTCCAACCTCAAAGGCCCCTGGCGAACCACCCATCAAATAACAATCAGCGCATTGCGTTATGTCCAAAACCTTTAACCATGGCTGCGCGCCAATGCTTGGGCTGAACCTTGCGGTATCTTTGGGCAGCGTCCGTGTTCAGTGAAAAATCAGCGGGTGCCTGCGCCAAAACAGGAGTAGCTCCGGAAACTTTATTTTTAAAAGTAAAGCCACCAGCAATCCCAAGAATCATGCAAGAGGCCAAAACGCCAGCTACCCACTTCTTCATGATTGCCCTTCCTGTGCAAACCGCCACATTGGTTCTGGTGGCAAATAAATCATTCCTTGATTCATTAAGGAAGCAAGTTACATGCCATAAAGCAGAGTTTGATTATTTGGTAAAATCATCAGAATATTTTGCAAAAAGCAGGGCTTTTCAACTTCTTTTGGCTAAGCAGCTATAAGTCGACTCGTTCAGTTTGAAAGAATTACCAAAATGAATTGAAAAAAACGGAGTCCAGTTATTCCTTCTTGATCCAGAAATTCAATGGATCAATTTCACATTCGGAAGCTTGGGAAACCACCATGGGAAAGGAATCTTTTAGAAGAACTGCCAGTTTATCCATGGAAAACCTTTCAGAGGCGAAATGCCCCAGAAGAATTGCCGTTGCGTTGGCCTCCCGCACCGCAAGGGAATCATGAAATCTCATTTCACCCGTGATGAAACAATCGGCACCCTGTAGAAAAGCTTTTTCCAGCAACGCTCCACCACTGCCACACACAATTGCAACACGATTTACTTTGCGGGAAGCATCGCCGATCCACTGCAAGGAATTAACATTAAGCGCAGCCCCAAATTTCTCAACCAATTTCCCCAAGGCAATGGCATCCGCCAGCGTACCAATAACACCGGTGCCGGAATTCAAAGGCTTTTGGACCAATGAAATCAGATCAAACGCAGGCTCTTCGTAAGGATGAGACAAACGCAACGCAGCGACAACTTGATCCAACTTTCCAACCGGGCATACAACTTCCAGCCTTTCCTCATGCACCTCCTCCCGGTTTCCCTTTTGGCCCACAACAGGGCTGGATTCTTCGTTACCCCGGAAGGTTCCCGTTCCACTTAGTTGAAAACTACACTCGCTGTAATTCCCAATAAAGCCGGCTCCTGCACCAAACAAGGCACTGCGAACCTGTTCAACATGCCCCTTGGGAACAAAGGTTACAAGCTTTACCTCAACCGGCCCCCTGGCACTTTCCAGAGGTTTGAACTCACTTAGTCCAATCATGCCTGCCAAAGCTTGATTGATGCCAATCGATGAATCATCCCAGCGCGTGTGGGGAGAAAAAACCGAGATTCCATGACTTGCGAGCAACCATAAAATTTTCCCCTCAGCCGTGGTAGCGGCAAGATTCTTGATAGGCTTGAATGGTATGGGGTGATGCGTGATCACCAAATCCACTTTCTTGTCCACCGCCTCCCTGGCAACATCAATTGTCAGGGTTAGGCAAGTCATTATCTGGAGTACCTCTCCAGCAGGGTCCCCCAGAAGCAAACCCGTATTATCCCACGAAGCAGCCAAGGCTCGTGGGGCAACATTGTCAAACCATCCCACAATATCTGAGACTTTTACCATGAATTCCGCCTGCCTAGTTGTTCGCGATCTTCACAAGATATTCCAGAAGGTCGGACATGTCCTTCTGATTGATTTGGGCTTCCAATCCCTCTGGCATTAGCGATTTGTTGGCAGACTGAATGGATTCAATCTGGTTGCGAAGCAAGGTGTCTTCGGCATTCTCACCCCGGCGCAGCGTTACAGAAGTTCCAGATTCCGCCACAAGAATCCCACTGAGAACCCTGCCCTGCTTTGTTTCCACCGTGTAATTCACATATCTGGAATCCACCTCTTTGCTGGGATCAAGAATCGAAGTCAACAAGTATTCCTTGCCTTTTCCACGAATCGCCGCAATCAACTCTGGACCAACTTGATAACCAACCCCCTCCAGCTTATGGCAGGTGGAGCACTGCTTGCGAAACACTTCCTTTCCTACCGAGGCATTTCCCTCATTGGATAGAATATGCTTGTAAGCCTCGATCACCTTTGCACGCGAGATGTTCACTTCCGTCTTTACCATCTTTTCAAGCCTGGCTTTCATGGAATCATCCAATCCAGACTTCAAGCGCGCAATTCTCTCCGCTTCCAGTTGTCCCTGACGAATGGTGCCCTTTTCCAATGCACCCAAGATCAATGGAAAGCGAGCCTTGTTGCTAAAGAGGGTCTCCACTGCTTCCCTTCTAAGTCCGGGGGAAAACCCCTCCCACTTCTCCAGGATAATCTCGCCCACTTCGCTGGCAGTGCCCTGATTTAGTGCCTGAAGTATCGCAGACTGCAAAGTTGGTGGGGTTGCAGGCACTAACAATTCCTTTGCTAAATCCAGCATGACTTCCGGAGGACCGGACGACAGCATCTTTACAGCCGCCTGTCTGCTTGCAGGTGTTGATTTCTCATTCATTGCCAAATCTTTAAAAGCCTTGAACATGGGTCGCAATTTGTCCAAGATCTCTTTTTCTTCCCCAGCAACCTGGCTCCACAGTGTAGAAGCTCCACCGGAACGGCCTACTAACGAAGAAAGCACCCCTTCCACCAGCGCGTTTTTGGTCCCGGCCGGCAGCTTGGAACCCAACACGGTTCTGATCAATTCCAAAGAGGTTTTGCGATCCGCATTTTGGCTGGATGAAGCCGCAAGCCTTGCCAAAAAGGCGGACAAAGATGCATCTTTCCCCGAGGCAACATCACTATCTTTAAGGAAATCCACCAAAAGCGCTGCCCCATGTTTGTAACAGGAACTAAGAATCGCAGTCTGCATCCAACGGTCGGAACCATCCTTCATGGCAAGTTTTTTCAAGGGAGAAATCACATCGTTACTCATTACTTCACCGAGTGCAAAAGCCACCTGACAGCGAACAAACACAGAAGGATCATCCACCATGGAATAAACAGTTGTTTTCATTCGGGGTGACTTTTCAAGAAATGGCCTAGATAACCTGACTGCATGTTCTCTCAAACCATCTGTTTTGTCCGATAACGCTGGCAACAAATCTGACTCGCCTAGAAGACCCAATCCATCCAGCGTGCAGAGGGCATGCAATCTTCCCAGTGGGGATTGTTTGTTATGGGCCATTTTAACAAGGGAATCTTTCTGGGAAATTTGATCACCTTCCACCAACAACTTCTGGGCAAGCATACGCCTGGATTGGTTGCCACTTTCCAATTCCTGAACCAAAAGCGGGCCCTGATCACGAGCTGGAAATGGTTTCATGGGCTGGAAACCTTCTGGCTTGATACGCCAGATTCGCCCCTTGGCTTGGGTTTTTAATGGCAGAGTTGCCTTCATGTCTTCCGGCAAAGACAACGGAGTTTCAATCACTTCCCGGTAAAAAT
>JBEGQX010000371.1:0-2524 GCA_041180805.1 Planctomycetota bacterium | reverse complement strand
ATGGTATTCCGGCACCACATCGCACACACCTTCAGAAACACCACCATCTCGGGGAATTCTCCCCAGAGATGGCACTGGAGCCGGTTCCGACCAGGTCTTTCCCATATCCCCCGATGTCATCTAATGCACCGGGCCAAAGTAGTCAGAACCAGCAATCGTCTGCAGGGTGAAGAGGGCTGTGGGTTTACCGTTCATTGGAACCATGCAGCCACGCGGGTGAAACCAGGTTGGGCCAGGGCCGGTGCGCCCCTGGCGAAGAACCACCTTTTCAATGGATTGAACCAATCCTTTTTCAGAGGCAAGCAGTTGAGGTGAAACTGCCAGCATGGGAAGAGTGCACAGAAAATTTCTGCGAGTGCCAGGCATGGATGGGTTCCTTAAAGTTTGATCGTTTGCCCAGCTTAAAGGCTATCGCGGATCCGTTCCATTTGCCATAATTCCCTGAAGTAAAAGTCCACCATCCCCAGAGGTTACATCACATGAAAAAGATCATTTTTGCCGCATTGATTACCTCCATCATCAGCATATGCACGGTTCATAATTCTTTGAGTTTTGCCAACGACGGGCCAAAGAGCTCTGTGTTGAAGGGTTTGAAAAAAGGACAGGTGGTCACGCTGAAGGAGCATTCCTCCAACTACAGTATCACGGTGTTCCCCGGGTTGAACTTTGGCAGCAAGGTGCAGGAAGTAGGCACAGATTATGTGGTTATTGAAGATCCTTCCGAGGCGATGATGCACTACATTCCCGTCACATCCATCAAGGCAATCACCATCTTCAAGCCGGGTTTTGGCGGCAAGAACAGGGACTAGCAATCTTTTGCAAATCGTTTGGGCAACATGAGAAAACTGGGCCCGATTTTTGACACCTACTGTTTTGTGGACTGGAGTGCTGCCAGCAAGCCTTCCCCGGCAAGGCCAAGCGCAGATTCCATTTGGGTGGGCGTGCAATCGGGCAGATCACCTGCCACCTCCCACTACTTTCGCACCCGGTTGGAAGCCTTTGATTTTCTTTACGCGGCGTTCTCCCATTTTGTGAAGACTGGCAGAAAAGTGCTTGCGGGTTTTGATTTTCCCCTGGCCTATTCGCATCCCCTGAGTGACAAGCAGAAGGGTTTGGCTTGGGAAAACACTTGGGGAAAACTCTCCAGCAAGATTTCCGATGATGCAAATAATTCCAATAACCGATTCGCCGTTGCCTCTGCAATCAACAGAGAGGTTAAGCTGAATTTCCCTGGACCTTTCTGGGGTTGTCCTGCCAAATGCGAAACAGTTCATTTACGCAGAACATCGCCTTCATTTCCAATCATGCAGGGCAAAGATAGTATCCCCAGACTTCGATTCGCAGAGCGGGCCCTGCCCGGAACGCAAGAGGCCTGGAAACTTCTTGGGGTGGGCAGTGCTGGCAGTCAGGCCCTGTTGGGCATTCCCTACCTGCAAAAGCTTCGTATGGAATTTAAAAATCAAATGCATGTCTGGCCCATGGAAACCGGCTTTGCCTCAAACCCGTGCAAGGACACAGCCATAGTAATTACGGAGGCATGGCCGGGAATCATCCGGGAAAAAGTTGCTCAACGATTGCAGGCAAACCCCGAACAGATTCGAGACCAAGTTCAGGTATTGCAACTTTGCGCCTGGGCAAAGACCCAGGATTTGGCGGGAAAACTTTCGGACTTTTTTGAAAAACCGGGGTCGCTGAACAAGACAGAGGTGGAGCGCTGCCTGAAACTGGAAGGCTGGATACTAGGCGCGAAATAACCGATACTGGTGCCTAACGATTTCAGGAGATTGCCATGCGCAAGTTCGTGGGGATACTGTTTCTATTTTTGTTGCTTGGCCTCAGGGCATGGGCCCAGGGAACCAGTGCCGATTTTGAACGGGCGGCATCCCTGGACAAACGCTTTCGGCCACTCATCCAACTGGATGCCATCGAGCCCCACTGGCTTTCCACACCCGGCAAGTTCTGGTTTGTCAGCAAAAACGCGCAGGGTGAAAGCAGTTTCCATTTGGTGGATGCAACCACCAAACAAAAGACACCACTTTTCGACCATGAGAAACTGCAGGCACTGTTGGTCGCACAAAAAGTTCCGGAACCACTTGCCCGCCGGCTGGCTTTGGAACAGTCAACTTTTGATGACAAGGAGGGGTTGCTGACTTTCTTTCTGGATGGACGCTCCTGGGAATTCAGGCTGGATCGCATCATCCTCTTTGAAGTAAAAAAACAGGCGAAAAACCTGTCACCATTGAAAAACCTGCCTCGGCAAAGCCCCTCCGGTGGCAGCGAAATCCATGTGACCTTTGAAAACAAACTATCCGAAGCCATGGAGGTCTTCTGGCTTTCCACCGATGGCAACACGGTCTCTTATGGCAAAATCGCTCCCAACTCGAAAAGGGAACAGCATACTTTTCAAAACCATGTCTGGCTGGTCAAAGATTTGAATGGCAAAATTCACAGCGCCTACTCTGCACCCACGGGTAACGCAATTATTTCCATCCGGGGGCCTTTCAGTCCGCCGGAAAAACCCAAG
>JBEGQX010000370.1:0-4074 GCA_041180805.1 Planctomycetota bacterium | reverse complement strand
TGGATTACCAGATCACCACGCAGGGAAGGGAATACCAGCTTTCTAAAACACTTAGCCCCCTGGAGAAACATCGTGCGGTGATAACCCCCATCAGTGGCATGCACCACCCCGGCGGGCTTGGTTACCACCACAATTGCCAGAAAATCTGGCTGACTGGTGGCAAACTTGGTCCCACCGATCGCAATACCATCTCCGTGGATCAGAAGATCGCCGAGGTGACCTCGCAACACACCCGGTTCCATTCCCTAGAGGTTGCCACCACCCACAATCCGGGGGAGGATTCCCTGGCGTGGACCGCCGATGGTGTGCGCCTGCCTGCCATGCGACGCTGCAGCGAGATTTTTGCGTTTCTCTTTGAGGAACCCAAGGGAGGCACTGCCGCGCAACGAAAAGCGTTGCGCAGAAAAGGCAGCGTGCTGGATGCCAACCTTGAAGAAGTTCGCAAGCTGGAAAAGAACATGGGCACCGCGGACCGGGGTCGGCTGGAACAGTACCTGACATCGGTTCGTGAAACGGAAATCCGCACCCGTCGTGCCGATGCCTGGCTGGATACGCCCCGCCCGGTTATTTCCGATGCCGATCGTAACCGCACCAACCGGGATATCCCAGACAGCCAGGCGGGTGAATATTTCCGCACGGTGTATGACCTTATCGTGCTAGCCTTCCAGACCGATGCCACCCGCGTGGCAACCTTCACCAGTGGCAGCGAAGGGCAGGGGCTGCCCATCCCGGAACTGGGCATCTCGCAATCCCGCCATGAACTTAGCCACCATAATGGCGACCCCGGGCACATGGAAAAGCTCACCAAGAGTGATACCTTTGCCGTCGAGCAGTTCAGCTATTTCCTGAACAAGCTCTCCGAAACCAAGGATCGCAACGGCAAACCCTTGCTAGGTTCCACGATGGCGCTCTTCGGCAGCGGTATGTCTTACGGCCACAGCCATGGTAACGCCAATCTGCCGCTGGTACTTGCCGGTGGTTCCGACTTGGGCCTGAAGCATGGCAGCCATATCGATTTCAACCAGGGCCATTTCACCGGCTATAATCTTTCAAAGCCGGGCGACCATTACAACCTTTGCAGCAGGCCCGCCAACCCGAACGCCCACATGAGCAACCTGTTGCTTTTGATGGCACAGCGCATGGGTGTTGAGGTAGACCGTTTTGCCGACAGCAACAAGGTGCTTGAACTTTGAGAAACATGTTTCATCGCCTGTGGATAATAGCTACCTGCCTTTTGTTGTCTTTGCTGGCTGCTGCGGACCCGGCGAAAAAGGAGCCTTTCCGACCAACTGCGGGGAAGTTTCCACCAATCGATGAGGCAAAATCCTACAGGGGTGAGCTTGTATTCGTGGACCATGTGAATCGCCGAGGCAGCCTTAGACTTCATGTGGACGGGCATTTTGGCGAAAGCAAGCCTCACCACTTCGCCATGCTTCCTTATGGCATCATTCGATACCGCGGTGCACCCGCAGACCTCCGGGATATACCCCTTGGAACGGTACTGTATGGAAAGTTCTACCTGCCTCAGGACCCAAAGACATCAAGCGTGCCGGACCGGGGCAAGGGAAGCGTTACACAGCCTGCAGAAACATATGCCATTCTCCTTGAGGATGATCCAAGCTTTTGCCTGCGCGAGGGAAAATCCTGGAAATTGATGGAAGTCGAAATAAAGAATCATGAAGGAACCCTGCTTGCCAGCATGGAGCGCAAGAAGGATGGGGAAGGGTTGGGTGGCGACCACAAGATGACCTTGGACAGCTCCACCCGTATCTGGCGCGGGAGGGAACTTCTTGGCATTGATGACCTGGTTGCACAGGGTGTCTGGAATGGCAATGGCAAGAAGTCGCTGAATGGCCAGCCTGTACAACTTTCACTGACATGGCATCCCCGCTACCTATATCAGCAATTTCATGTCTCAGATATCTGGCTTGATGATGTGGCCATGCAAAATGCCGCAAAGGCCCAGACCGGGTTAAATCATCGCTTTATAAAGACTCGCTGGATGCCAGCCTGGGTGGATTCTGTCGATTATGGCAAGTTCGGCCGTGCTACCATTACCGCCACGCTGTTTGGCGGCATGGATCCAAAACTTTACTCCGATTTCAAGAAGGGTACCGGTGGTCAGATGGCTGCTGCCGAAGCAACTTTGCGGACCTATTGGCCTGACCATGATGGAATGGAAGGCATGATAATCGATGTCATCCAGATTCCAAGCGCGCCACCCCTTGGCAGCAGTGGAATTCAGGTGCGTTTTGAGACAGACCTAGTTTTGGAAGGGTTCCGACCCGGAAGAATTGTCAGGGTAAGGCCTCAAAACTGGCCAAAGGTAAAACCACCTAGCGAGGAATGCATTCACGGTTATGATGAGCGCTGGCCAACGCCTGCGATCTTTGGGAAATGATGGATCACCCGGTGTGGGTAACTCGAATAAAACTCTCCCATCACCCAATTCTATTCCCAACATAAGAGGGCAATTTGGGCTTATCTTCTGGTTTATAAGTCAAAGATACTGAAAAAACCTGTGCTACAAAAAGATTCAACAAACCAAATATCCATATCGCCTTACTACCCAGTGGATTGACACCCGCCGTTCGAAAATCCAAATAGGTCATTAAACCTAGGAATTGATAATTATCAAAATTATTTACAAAGTTAACCTTGGAGTTCTTATCTTAATAAGAAAATTTATAGTGAAAAAACTGTTTTAGCCAAAATAAAACATTCCCAGAAAATAGAAATAATAAATTAATCCCCGGATATGACTTGGCCATCATCCCTTGTGGACAATTGGGCAAGAGCAAGAAGGGTGATACCATCCCTAAGAAACCTCACGCTACCATCGACAAAACCCGCGTTGACCCCACCCGTATGGGTGGAATTCAGTGGAATATTGCTTCCAAAGTTGGGGCAAACTCCTGTGTTGCAGTCGCCACCGTTGGTCCAGCCTTTTTTCTGATTAATTTTATATCGGACGGATGTGCATGCGAAATGCCTTGAATCTGCCAAGTTATTGCCACCAGGGGGAGTTCCGTTAAACCCCGTGCCGATAAACCAACCATGCCATCCTGTTGACCAGGTGACTTTGGTACCATCCAAAGTCTGAAGATAATCTGTCATTTCGCTAACCATCATGGTGTTGCTGGTGCCATCCGTGATTTCGGAAATTTTGATGTTCTTATTGACAGGAAGGGCGCCACTTGCGGACATCAGACCTCCACCACAGCAACCGGTGCCAGTCGCGCCATTGACTATGCGAGTTTCCGTATAGCCCGAACCAACAAAGCCATCATTGGTGGCCCCAGCGATACCCGCATAGGATACCCAATATATCGTGTTTCCGGCTCCGCCATTATTGAAGTTATACATTCCTGTAACCCACTCAGGTAATGTGGATGAGGGGCAACGCATCACCGGTATCGCCTTGTTTTCGGCCTGTGTGTAGGTGCTTCCAGTCCAACCTGGACTGTTGACATTCACGTTCACAAGATCGCCAAGATTTTGCTGTTCAAGATAAGGAAGCATGTAATAACGCCATGACATGCCATAACCATTTACATTGGTAGGAGATCCTTGTTGACCACCCATTGGAAAAAATGCAAAGACATTATGGTAATTATTGAGGCCGAGCATGATTTGCTTGAGATTGTTGGTGCATTTTGCCCTTGCGGCGGCCTCACGCACTTTCTGGACAGCCGGAAGAAGAAGCCCAATCAAAATGGCTATGATGGCAATTACTACAAGCAATTCAATCAGGGTGAAACCCGATCTTCGTGAGATTAGCCTGCAACAAAGGAATGCTTTTTTCATTTTGATGTTACCTGAAAGGTAAATTTTGAATTGGCTTTGACATCCGCCGTCATTTTACTGCTGTTTCCGAATTTTTCCGGAAGGATGTTCCTCTTGCCGGGATCATTTCCCTTTTTCATGGTTTCGGGAATTCCTGGATCCCACTGGTTGGGAACCCAGCGGGCAAACTTGACTGTATTGGAACCCTGCATGGCCATTCCCTGAAATTTTCCATCGGTGATTTGGATTTGAGAGGGCGGATAACCCGGCTGGGAAAATTCGATGGTT
>JBEGQX010000369.1:0-3014 GCA_041180805.1 Planctomycetota bacterium | reverse complement strand
TTGCTGTTGCCGTACATGCTGCGCAGGAATGAGACCTGGGTAAGTTTCATTTCTCCGTCTGGGTCCTTGGTGGGAGATTTGCCGGCAGGTTGAGAGCCTTCATTTCCATTTGGGGAAAGGAAGGTTTCCGTGCCACTCTTTTGCAATATTCGAACTTCCCCGGGGCCACTAGCTCTTACTTCGTTTCCATCGCCGCCGGGTTTGGTGTCTTCCTCATCTTTGTCCAGCTTGTTCATCGATAAGGTTACTGCCTGAATTCGGTGATATTTTTGTATCTTGTCGTTCTCGCGAATGATTTCCTCGACTCTTACTGTGCGGTCGCAAACCAGATTTTGCACTCTGGCGGGGGTGTCCGTTTTTTCGCGATTGTTGCCGCCTTTAAGCGAAACAGCCTTGTCAAAGAATACTTGCAGAGATTGACAAGCCAGCCTGGAGTTTTCTTGTTCGGCCTGAATGCCACCATGGAACTCAGCAAATTTCCCGTTGAAGAACATGGATTTATTCCAATGAACTTCCAATGGCACGGCCTTTCCCAGTTTGTTTCCTTGGAAATTCGTGGTGCTTTCCATTTGCATGGCTCCAACACCATTGACCCATGCTTTATTTGTGGATTGGTCGATGTTGACTTCGGGACCAACAATAAACATGTGATCCATTCTTAATTGTGCAAGGTCGCCAGTGACCACAAGAAAGTTTCCTTCGGGGTGTGCGGTAAGTTGAAGTGTATCACCCTTTACATCGACACCTTTTTCGCCAGGCTTTTCGGAATCCTGTTTCACACTTACCGAACCTTCGGTCCAAAGTTTTTCCACTTTATTCTTATTGTTTACCTGCTGGACCCATGCTTCGATGGAACGGGCATTCAGGTGAATTGGTCTCGGTTTCTTATTTTCCGTCTGGTTGTTTGCTTTGCCTTGGTCCAGGGAAAGATTGTTGGGGATTGGGTTGATAGGAGCTTTTTCTTGTGGAGTCGGGTTGATTGCATTTGTTGCACCCACTTTGGTGCCATCTTGAAGAGGATTACTTGTGGGGATGGCATTCTCCACCTGCATGTTTTTAAACCAAACAGCCAGTCTGCCACTGTCTCGAATGATAAGATCTTTGGAGTCGGCACTCACATTCCCAATTGCTTCAACGCGGTGCAATCTTTTTCCCATGGATGGACTAGGGGCGGTGTTGCTTTCTTTGCTATTTTCAAGTTTTTGGGCTTCGGGTGACTTAAGCCATACTTTAATGCTATCGCCTGATAATTGCTGGTCATGGCCAGGGTCCAGAAATTTGGCATCCCCAACCAGGGTTAGCACATCCATGTTGTCTTCCCGGTTGGATATCAATTGATCTTTCCAGGAAGCTCGGACAGGTTTTTGTTGCTTTTTGTCTTTTTCCTTAATATCGATCCAGCCTGGACCTTTTGCGACTGCTTTTTGAAAACCTTTTGCGCCAGGGATTTTGGGGTCCGCTTTATGATCTTGAATCGACATTTCCAAAGCGTGAAGAAGGTTTCCTTCCTTTAATGCCCACATTTCAGGGGTGCCTTTTAGAATCGCCGTGGAGTTTTTAGCATCGTAATAGAAATCATTTCCGTGGGCTTCCAGCTTTTCTTCATCGGAGGTTAGAACCACTTCCTTTCCGGTAGCCCGGGCGCTTTGGATATCAATTCCAGATTGCAGACTTTTTTCTTCCTTTTCCAAACCTGCTTCCGGTCCAGTGGGGTCTTTTCTTCGCATCTTGATTTCAAGTTTTTCGCATGTGAGTTGGTCAATTTGGCTTTTGCCAACATGGTGTCTGGTAACCAAGACATCCCTGACAGGTGTGCCAGGTTGAATGCATGCGTCAAAGAGAGCAACATCCCCTTCCTTTTGAAGCAAATATTCGAAAGTACCCATGGTTTTGATGCCAATATGTGCTTTCTCCCGAGAATTTACCGCTTCAGCCTTGGTTTGCGTGGCGCCCAGAAAGGATGATCCATTGTCCACATAAAGATGCATGTCGACGTTCGATAGAAGCTTGATTCTTTTTACCCCGGCAATGGAATCCGATTTTGGTTTGCTTGCAGGTGGGCCGACCGGCTTCGCATTGTTGGTTAGTAGTTCCATTTCCATTCCCTGCCCATGGATTTCCGTCGGGCGTGGTTTGCTCTGGTTGTCAGTTAGGTGAATGGCATCCTGGGTCCACACAAGCTGTTTGCTTTCCAGATAATAAAGTGGCCCCTGGGGGATGAATATGAAAAGATCGTCATCCCTCGAAGAGGTTTTTCTGTTGTTCACTACTTCAATCTTGCCTGAGATTTCTCCGCCAATGACTTTACGGTTTCCAATATCGGTTAGGTGTGCAATCGGCCGGTCAAATTTCAGGAAGGCAACCTCACCACGTATGGTGTTTATTTCCAATGGTTTGCCATCGCTTTTGTCTTTATTGAATAAGACCACGCTGATGGGGGATAATTTAACCCTGCCATCGGGTTCCACCTGGAAATGGTCTGCAGCGAAAACCATGCTGCGAGAGTTAAGCTCGATTTTGATCTGTCTTGCTGTTTCGGGGCAATCCTGGCCAAACGCGAGTTGAAGTCTGGTGACTACCCTGCTGGCAGGACGGGCTGGAAGGGGCGGCAGTGCTTCCTTGGCCCGCGCGGTGAATGCTCCGGGCAATGGAGGTAAACCATCAATAGTGCCCAAAAACCAGGCGTAGCCCAGGTAAAAACCCAGGAAAAGAGCCATGCCGGCGACCAGAATAATAACTCTCTTGGGAGTCCACACAGGTCAAATTCCCCCTACCGATGCATTTGCAGGAATGTTTTCCATTTTCCCTGTACTTTTAAAATCCACTCAGCAAGTTCCCTCAGGGCTGTCATTCCACCGTTCGATCGTGAAACAAAATCAGCGGCTAGTCTTGCTTCTGGGCAGCCATCTGCGGGGGCTGCGCCCAACCCGGATTGTCGGATGGCGTTAACATCGGGAATATCATCCCCCATGTAGCAGAACGATTCTCTTGGAAGATTGGTGGTTTTTACCAAT
>JBEGQX010000368.1:0-4790 GCA_041180805.1 Planctomycetota bacterium | reverse complement strand
TCCCACAAGCTTTCGGGAATTTTCAAAACCCAAACCTCTGAAAAACCTTCTGGAAACAGTACTACTTTTCAAGTTCCTGGTTGCTTTCAATCTGAGTTAAGCTGTGACTTCGGTTCAGGAGTTGAATCTGTTGCCATCCATGGCTTTGATGGCACAAGTGAAATCACCCGGCAGGGCACAAAAACTCTCCTGACAGCAGATCTAGGAAAAACATCCCAGCCTATTACCATTCAATGGGAAAAGTCTCCTCTGAAACCCAAAGAAATTCCAGTACTTAGCGAGGCTTACCATTGGATGGTTTCGCCACAAGCCGCTTCCCTGAAATGTTTTTGGGATTTGCAAACGTCAAACACAGGAACCGACATATTTGAATTTGCCATCCCCCAAACTTTACATTTGGAATCCATCGATGTTTCAAAAAAAGCGTTCCCGAACCTTGCAATCTCCAAAATTGAAACTAAGCCTGCACCGGGGCTTCAGCGGTTTATCGTTTACCTAAACCAGAGAATCGTCGGAAATATACAATTTTTTTCCACCATGCTTCCGATTGAAACCATCGGGGAAAAGTGGGAAATTCCTTTGCCAAAACCTGTTGGAATTTCCAAGGATCATTCCTGTTATCTGGCTTACCACGCCCAGAATTGCGATGTTTCCAAATCGGAATTGCCTTTGGGCATAACCGGAGTCAATGCCATTGATTTTGCCCCATTTTGGAATTTCCCGGAAAGGCCCAATCCCTCGGAGATAACATTTGCCGGGTTGTTGGGAAAGGAGGCATCTTCGAGAACAGGATTGTTTTTGAATATTTCCAAATCCAGGCAATCTTTCGATATGGTTCAAACTTGCTCGGTTTTTCTGAATCCCCACCAAATGACCTTGGATTTCGATTTGGAAGTTTCAAATTCCTCTGGCAGACTTTCTTTCCTTGAATGGGATTTAGACAGCCCCTATCCCATGACCTTGAATTCGCTTGTAGGGGATTGTGTTTCCCATTGGCAGCAATCGGGTAAGAAAATTCTCATCTGGCTTAAAAATCATCCACCAAACTTCAATTTCAAGGCAAAGGCTGGTTTTTCCCCACCCTTCCAAAACCAGGAATTTACATTAGAGATTCCATCATCACTGTGGAAAAGTAGTTCCACCACGAAAACCACCCTGAATGTGGCCCCGATGTGGGGCTTTGTTCGATCCGTAAAAACAAACCAAGGCTACGAGTTTAAAAAAGATCAATTCGAAACCAACCGCAAAGACGCCCTCCTAAGATTTGGATTCAAAGCCAAACCTTTAATTGGAAAGGTGGATTCTTTCCTTAGAAATCGCATCACTGATGAATTGAAACAACTGCAGTTAGATCTGGTTTTTTCCAACTTAAACCAGGACGATTGTCAATTTTTGCTAAATTTGGAAAGATGGCCCAACCAACCCTTGGAATGGCTTATTCCGGAAAATGCAAAGGTCATTCCATTGGCAACTGGTCAGGGTTTACAACAGTTCCTGGTATCTTTTCAAAACAAAACCTCCCGTCCGCAGGTTATTCAATGCATTTGTCAGCGCCCTGAAAACGTACAGGCAAACCTACTTGACTGGACCATCAAGGGAATTTCCAGTTTAAGCAAAAACAATTTACTTGATATTCCCGACCCTTTAAAAATTGGCGAAAAAGTCAAATCAAGTTCCTTAAAAGACGACCAATTTTTCTTACACCAAATCGATTACTTGGAAGTTCCAAAATCGAATTGTGAACTTTTTTCCACTTGGTGGATTGGAGGCCACAACAAGGATCTGGAAATCCAAATCCCGACAGGATTGAGTGTTGAAACGTTACTCATCAATGGTCAGAGATTTCCCACTGATCCTGGCGCAAAGCTCATACGAATCGGTTTTGCCATCAAACCGGGTTTTCATGTGTTGGAACTTGCATGTCGCAGCAAAACACAAGCATATAAAGTTACCACCAAAAGTGTGCCCATAATCCAAGGCCAACCCTTCAGGAGTATTATTGCCCGGTTTTTCTCCAACCGCTCAACCAAGGAATTAAAGCCTTTCAACGCGATAACTTACCAGTTAGAAGGTTTATCAGGCGTTTGGAATATGTTGACGGAATTGAAAAGAAATGGGAAAACTATTGAAGGTTTTGATTTTGCGTCGGAAATTTCAAGATTAATTTTATTCAAAGCAACAAGTTTAAATCGGCTGAACCAATTAAGCGCGGATGATATTAGCATCTCAAGATCTATCCACGAAAAAATGCTCGAATTCCCGGATCAACCTCCACCCAAAAAACTGCCATTCAGGCCTTTGTTTTCGGAATACAACCTCCCCCTGACAGCAGAGGGCCTTCTAACCGATACGGATGCAGCTTCTGCTCCGATGGTATTTCAAATAAACGCAAATGCCATTGCTATCCTTGGCTGGATTACTTTTGGTTTCTTCCTTTACGCGATTGTAAACCGAATAAAATATCACATTATAATTTATTTATTCTGGCCGGAATTACTTATGATTGCCGGACTCCTATATGGTTTAATTCCACACCTTTCAATTGTAACACCGATAGCAATTGCACTTTGGCTGTTCATTCGGGTTTGGAAAATATTCACATACCTGCTTTCAATTTTTTATCAAAAGCGCCTCAAGGGCACTTAAGTTATTTCGGAAACATACTAACCATGCATGACAATGAAAAAATGGATATAAGCCTTGGTATTCTTGATGGCAACATCGGTATCATCGAATTTCAGGCTCCGAGCCCCATCTATCATTTTCTGGGCAGGCATTTTCTGCACGGACTTCATGAAAAACTTCTAGCGGTAACTAATAATCCAACCCTCCGCGGACTTTTAATCGCCAGTAAAACCCTGGACTGCTTCAGCGCCGGCTACGATATAGCTGAACTTCTTGCCTTAAAAAGGGAATCTGATGGATTGCAGGAATATCACCAATTTGCATCCAGTGTGCTGACCTTATTGGAAAGCTTGCAAATGCCAACAATCGCATTGGTGGATGGTATTTGCATGGGTCCTGGCGCGGAATTAATCCTTGCTTGCGATTACAGGCTGGCCAGCAGGTCTGCGAAAACACTCTTCACCTTTCACGACATTCAAAAAGGGGTACCGCCTTCCTGGGGGGCAACTTTTCGGTTACCCAGGCTTGTTGGCTTTCACAACTCTTTGGAATTGATTCTTTCACCAGCAAGCTTGGATTCCAAAAAAGCCTTGGAAATCGGCCTTCTGGATTGCATTTGTGAAGCAGATATTTTAATGGACCATGCAAGCAGCCTGATTTTATCCAACAGGGAAATTCCAGGATGGAAAAAGCGAAGGTCCGTGCGTACAAGCGCGGGTCGGACCTCCCGTGCCGAAATGGAATTATCCATGATCCATTTCAGCAAAGATCTTGAGAAACTTGAAATTAGTTCCAAGGCCTGTTGGAAAATGGTGGAGATCAACGAAAGCCAATCAGCAGAAGAATGGGTTCAAAAAGATCGTGAAACATTCCTCAAGGCATGGGATTCGGAAGCATGCGCCAATTTGCTGCAGCATTCCATCTGGGAAAAGGAATTGGAAAGGGAACCCGCGCTTCCCCCGGGAGAAAGCGCGCCTCTTTCAGCGGAAAGTGCCGCGATAATTGGCAGCGGAATGATCGGGCCCAGGATTGCCTCGGTTTTCACAGCAGAAAAAATCCACACCATTTTGATCGACCAAGCTCCGTTTCAGCTTCATGAGGGAACCTTCGCCATCATCAATGAATTGGAAAGATTATTGCGTGGAAAATTCATGGATGTTGAAAATGCACTTGCTTCCGTAAGCAGGCTCAGCACATCCACGGTTTTGTCGGCTGTCCAGGACCGCAACTTCATCCTGGAAGCCGTGGTTGAAAACGTGGAAACAAAGGCAAAGTTGTTACGGGATATCTCCCTTATCGCTCCGGCGGGAACCATTATTGCCTCCAATACGGCAACCATCTCCATAAGTGAACTTGCCAGGGAATTGAAACACCCCGAGAATTTTGCGGGCTTCCACTTTATCCCGCCGGTTGATTCCACAAAAATTATCGAGATCATTCGAAGTGAAAAAACCAGCGATTGGACGGTTGCTTCCCTAATAAGGCTTGCTCGAAGAATCCGGAAAATCCCCATTGTTGTGAAAGATTACCCCGGATTTTTAATCAATCGCCTCACGCTTCCATTAATTCTCGAATCTTCCAGAATGGTACTCGAGGGTTGCTCCCCTTATTTGATCGACGAATGCATGCAAAGGGCAGGTTTTTCGTGGGGCATCTTCCAATTCATGGACATCATGGGGATTGGAAATGTTTATTTTTCCAGCAAAAATCTTACGGAACGCCTTGGCAAGCCATTTAACTCGCTATCCCTGCAAAAAACCTTGATAGATGCTGGCCGTTTGGGAAAAAAAGTGAACCTTGGTTTTTACAAACACACCGATAAAGGGACCTGCCATCAGGATCCAAATCTTTTGAAACTACTTTCAGCGCACCAAACCTCTACAAAATCATTCGCCAGTTCGGAAATTATCGAGCAATTAATGCTTTCCACCTTGGTGGAAGCATACCGGGTTTTGCAGGACAAGATTGTACATCACAAGGAAATCATCGATTTTTCATTGGTTCAGGGAATTGGTTTTCCCAGAAGAGTTGGCGGTGTGTTTCACTGGGCGATCTCTCTGGGGAAAATAAAAGTCGAGGAAATGCTTCGGAAATATGCCCACCTTGGTGATTCATTCACACCTGGCGAACTCATGCGCAATGAATTGCGGGATGGCTTTCAGGGA
>JBEGQX010000367.1:0-4434 GCA_041180805.1 Planctomycetota bacterium | reverse complement strand
TGTCTTTCCTTTGCAACCACAAAACAAACGCGAACTTGCATTCCTTAAAATTGAGGCACTTCTTCGTAAACACCAAATAAACAAGATCGCTGTTGCCAACGGTAATGCCACGAAACCTTTTGAGCAATTTCTGTATGAGTTTTTTGAAAGGTTGCAAAGCCCTCAGGATCCCCTGACAACCAAAGAACTCGAAATTCCCACACAAGATACCGTTCCCCAAGAATTGCAAAAAGCCGACGCCGCTAAAGAGAATGTGGCTTCTGAGCAACACCCGGAACCGCCAGTTCCGGAAACTACAGAAACAGTTTCGGTTCCATTGGTGGAAGATTCTGCCACTGAAAAGCCTGCCCTCAAGAAAGCGGAGGAAGAAGCCAAAAGGTTTGCGGAGAAAATTAAAAGAATTGAGGAATACCGAAAGCATGTTGCAGATGTATTGGAAATGAACAAGGCATTGCCCGAAATATCTAAAGAAGTCGCTTTTTCACTTGTTCTCGAGGCAGGTGTGGAATCTTACGCGACTTCTGTTTTGGGCAAGGAGGAAATGCCAGATTTAGATGCCAATATTAGGGCTGCTGTATCGGTTGGAAGGCGCTTGCAGCATCCTTTGAAGGAAATGCTAAAGGTTGATCCCGTTCAATTAGTTACCGGGATTTTGCCTGTGGATGTTCCTCATCGGTTTCTTAGGCCTGCTTTGGAAAATGTCGTTGAATCTGTTGTGAATCTGCAAGGTTGTGACATGAACGAGGCGGATGTTGCGACCTTGAAAAACATTTCAGGATTAAACCAATTACTCGCTGTGGAAATAGTTCAGGCCCGTGGGCGTTTGGGCAAGTTTGCAAGCAGACAGCAACTTTTGGAAGTCCCTGCGATGACTGCCGAGAAGTTTTTGCTTTGTTCTGGGTTTCTGCATGTTTTAGGTGGAGATGAGCCTTTTGATGCCACAAATTTAAACCCGGAAAATTATCACACTGCAGCAAAGATTCTTGAGGAATATGGTGTTTCAAAGCAAGATTGGTCACAACCACAAGGGCGTGACCAGCTTTTGGAAAAAGCGCGTAACCGCGATATGGCGGAAGTAGCCAAAAAGCTTGAGTTGGATTCTGCCCTCACTCTTAGGGATTATCTCGATGAATTGATTCACCCCCTTGAAACAAGCCGTGGAAGATCATTCGGGCCTGTATACCGAAGCAAAATTCTTAATAACGATGAGTTGCAGCCTGGAATGGAGTTAATTGGAGTCATCCAAAATATTGTGGACTTTGGCTGTTTTGTGGATGTGGGGCTCAAGGAGAGCGGTTTGGTTCATATCAGTCAGATTTCATCAAGATATGTCCGCAGCCCGTTTGAATCAGTAAGCGTGGGTGACATTGTTAAAACCTGGGTTATTTCCGTAGACAAAGACAAGGGACGCGTTTCACTAACCATGATCAGGCCGGGAAGTGAACAGCAGCATGCTCAACCTAGAAGAGAGCGTGGCGCGGAAAGGCCAAGAAGAAAGCCCGCGGAAGTGAAACAACCTCAGGTTGAAAATGGGCCCGATTCTGTTAACAGGCAGGAAAAACCTTCCGGCCAGACACCCCAAACGAATCGTGCCCCCATGCGGCCAAATAGTGGAGGCTTTTTACGATCTCGGGATGCGCAGCAGAAGCCTTCCAGGCCGCCACATAGAAAACCACGTGAGGCGGACAGGCCCCCTCAAATTAGAACTTTCACCAGTTCAAAGCCGATTCCCAAGCCAAACCTTTCAGATTCCGCATTGGCTGGAAAATCTTCCTTGGGGACCTTTGCGGAGCTGGCTGTCTTTTGGGATAAGAAAAAGGATAATGATACAAAGGAAGATTCTTCCTCAGCCGAAAAACCGGCTGAATAATTCGGTCTTTAATGTTGTGGCTCAAGTGGTTTCTTGGCGGGGATGATTTCCTAAGATAGAAACAAATGGATAAAGCTTGGGTTCGTTGTAATTCCCCGGAGCAGTGAATGTCTAATCCTTCCCCAAATGGTTCTTCGCAGCCACCATCAGGCAAGTCTCCCAAAAAGCGACCCCTGTCAGGAATTAGCAGTAACATAGGCTGGTTGGTGATCCTTTTCCTTTTGTTGGTTCTCTTGTTTAGTTCCACATCAGGATCCAATAGCACGATTCTTTATTCTGATTTTGTAAAACTGATGTTTGATCAGGAAGACAGCAAAAGGATTCGCAAGATCGTTTTCATAGGTGTTGATCGGATTACAGTCGAAGTGGCTGATCCAGGTGAACTTAAAGAGACAAAAATTCGTGAAAAAATTGGGCCTAAAGGAAAGTTTACCGTAAATCGAGCCAAGTTGGATGATCCTGCTTTGGTGGAGCAGATGGATAAACTCATCAAGGGTGGGTTACTGGTGGATCAGCAGGAAGATAACTTCGCGGGGTTAAGCTGGTTCATAGCCATGATTCTTCCCGCCGTCATTTTAATAGTATTCTTCCTTTTTATTCTTCCAAAGTTCAGGGATCCGTTGGGGGGTGGTTTTTTAGGAAACTACATAAAAAGCCCTGCAAAACGATACGAAAAAAGCAAAATGAAGGTTACTTTCGAGGATGTTGCGGGTTTGCAATATGCGAAAGGTGAATTGCAGGAAATTGTTGAATTCTTGAAAGCCCCGGAAAAATTCACTCGTTTGGGTGCCAATATTCCCAAGGGTGTTTTGTTGGTTGGCCCTCCGGGCACCGGAAAGACCCTTTTGGCGCGTGCGGTTGCCGGGGAGGCAGGGGTTCCTTTCTTCTCCATCAATGGTTCGGAATTCATCCAGATGTTTGTGGGTGTTGGTGCCAGCCGGGTTCGCGACATGTTTAAGACTGCCAAGGAGAGTTCCCCTTGTATTCTTTTCATAGATGAAATTGATGCGGTTGGAAGAATGCGTGGGGCAGGGGTCGGAGGTGGTTCAGATGAAAGGGAACAAACCTTAAACCAAATTCTTAGTGAAATGGACGGTTTTCAACCTAACGAATCCGTTATTGTGATGGCCGCCACCAACAGGCCTGATGTGTTGGATTCCGCGCTGCTAAGGCCCGGGCGTTTTGATCGCCATGTCACCATTGATCGTCCAACCTGGCAGGGTAGGCTCTCCATCTTAAAGGTTCATACCAGAAACAAGCCGCTTGCTGATGATGTAAACCTGGAGACAATAGCCAGAAAAATGATAGGCATGACAGGTGCGGATTTGCGAAATCTATGCAACGAGGCGGCTTTAGTTGCAACCCGGCTTAACAAGGATAGTATTGATCGCTCCGATTTTGAAATTGCCGCCGACAGGGTTCTCATCGGGCCCAAGCGGGAGGAAGTTTTATCCCAGGAAGATAAACGAAGAACAGCCTATCATGAGGCTGGTCATGCCCTTGTAACATGGCTTTTGCCCGGTTCTGACAGACCCCAGAAAGTGTCAATCATTCCCCGTGGTCAAAGCCTGGGTGTGAATTTGAATGCTCCCGATGAAGACAGGTTTCACTATGGATTGGATCATTTCAAAAAACAACTTGTTATGATCATGGGCGGGAGGGCGGCAGATCGATTGATTTACGGTCAACCATATGCTGGCGCTGAATCAGACTTAAAACGAGCCACCAAGCTGGCAAGGACCATGGTTGCTCACTGGGGAATGAGCGACAAGATCGGCCCCATGACATTCAGGGTTGGTGAAGAGCATGTCTTTCTAGGCAAGGAAATTCAGGAAGCTCGCGATTTTAGCGAACATTCTGCCGCTATTATCGATGCGGAAATTCAAAATATTCTTCGTGAAGCGGATGAGACTGCCTTGAAATTGCTTTCGGAAAACAGGGTCTTGGTTGAGAAGATTGTGGAAGGATTGATGACCAAGGAAGAACTGCTTCGCGAGGAAATTGATCAGATTTTGCGTGATGCAGGCTTTGAAGTTGTTCCGGTTCCAACAAAAATTGCTACCGAGGATTCGGCAGAATAATTCCCAATAAGGCAAAACCGGCCATCCAATTGGGAATTTTGGAAGAACCCGAATAATTGTTAAATATATTCACTTTGTAAAAAGACAACTTTTTGAAAATATATTTATTGAATCAATTGTTTTTCTTCTGGAGATGATTTCCCTCTTTTATTTATCTTGGATGAAGTTTATGGGCTGGGTGATTGTGGCTGGTTTGCTATGATCCTTTGCCAGCCCGGAAGTTTGATCCGGAAGAGGGTTTGTTATGAAACACTTTATGTGGAAAGCGGCTTTATTGGCTGCGGTTCTCGGTAACATTGGTTGCTGGGGACATAATGACGGCCGTGGCCTTTTTGGTCGCAGGCACAGTAATGATTATCCCCCACCACAGGCTTACCATCAGCAGGCTTGCCCTCCTGGCTGTGCACCGGCTTGTGTTCCTGCACAGCAGTGTGCTCCAGTTTGCGCTCCGGCCCCGGTTTGTGCTCCAAACTAAGGCATGGA
>JBEGQX010000366.1:0-4747 GCA_041180805.1 Planctomycetota bacterium | reverse complement strand
CAGCGTTTTTTAGATAAGAATCCAAACAGCCGGAAGAACGGTAATTGCTTGGGTGCTGGCTTAATTCGCGGACTATGAATCCTTCAACTTGTGGAGAATTGGATTCAACATCCTGCTGATTAACTCCGTAATTACCAATAAGGGGATAGGTCATCGTGACGATTTGGCCCTTGTAGGAAGGATCTGTAATTACTTCCTGGTAACCTGTCATACTTGTGTTAAAAACCACTTCGCCAAGGGTTTCCGTTTTGGCTCCGAAGCCTTTTCCTGTAAAAACCGACCCATCTTCCAAGGCTAGTTTGGCTTGCATATCCAAGAAGATTCCTTTTAAGGAAGTAATAATTACCTTCAACTTTTTTACAGGCTAATCATCAGGTTTCCAATCATATTTTTCCAAACTAGTGCTGAAGTTGATGATTGTCGTTGCAGAATTTGGATAAATTGTTTCTTAAACTTTCCATAGGGAGTCCAATTACATTGGTCAGGGAGCCTTTTTTAAGGGTAACCCAAGGATCGTTTGACTCCTCGATGGCGTAGGCGCCGGAATGCTCTTTCCAGGACCTTGTTTCCAAATAATTCTCAAGTTCAGGATCGGTTACGTTTCGAAATTCAACCAGGGATTGTTCTTGCCAGCATAGTTGGTTTCCTGAATCCACATCCCAAAGGACCACTCCCGTCCATAGTTCATGTGTTTTGCCCGACATACTCCTTAGCATTTGGAAGGCATGTTCGCGATTTTCAGGTTTCATAAGGGGTTTCTTGTCCATCCAACCTATGGTGTCCGCACAGATAATAACGCTGGAGGCAACTTTTGAGGAAACATCATGAGCTTTGATCCATGATGTCCATGCAACTTGGCTTCGAGGACATTCAAAACCGGATGTTGGTTCTTCAACGGTTGGCTTCACAACAATAAATTGTGGTACGAGATTTTTTAGCAGTTTATGTCTGGCGGGTGAACCGCTACCCAAGACTATGGTTTTTTCCATGGTTCGCAAATCCGTTCTACAATTGGATGAAACTTTGACGGAGTTAAATCATCCTGACAAATCATGCGGTCGCATTTCATTAGATAGCTTGCTTTGCAGGGTACTGAAGTTTCCAGCGCATTATCAAATTGGCCATATGGTCCATTCCATGCGACTTTTGTGCAAAGAAACGGGCTGATTACCGGGATTCCCTGTGCCACAGCAATATGCAGTGGTCCAGTGTCATTGGAAAAGGTGAAATCAAGACTTGAAATCAAATCAACCAGGCCTGAAAGGGAAGTTTTTCCAACTAAGTTTGATAGGGGAATATTATTTGAAAGTGCGTTTTGAATTTTAGTTGCACTTTCCACATCATCAGGCCCACCAAAAAGAATAACACTTCCCCTGGTGATATTTATTGCCTTTGAAAGCAAGTCACAGAAATATTCAAGTTTCCATTGCTTCGTCCGCCAACGTGCTCCAGGGCAACATCCCACCCATGGCCTTGGAAGATTTTCCAAGGCACTTTGAAGCGATGGATCGTATGTCCTTGGAAAGGATCCATTTGGAGCTTTACCTTCGCAACCCAAGAACTTTGCCGCTTCCCAATATCTTTCCACGGAATGCATATTACCCGGGTTCGGATATGGCACAATGTGGGTGTAAAATGCCCGGGATCCTTCACGGCAATCTTCAAGCCCGATTCGAATGGGCGCTCCACTCAAGCGTGAGATAATTCCTGTTCTTAAAAGGCATTGTAAATCGATGCTGATGTCAGGCCTGAAGGATCGAATTTTGCCTATCAAGCTGGAAAAACTTCTGATCCCTTTGAATATCCCGTTTTTCCAGGAATTCCGATCAAATGGAAATAGCTCGTGAATGGCTTCATGTTTGGCCATAAGTTGCGTGTAAGATTGATTGATTAGCCAGCCGATTTTTGAGAAAGGAAACTTTCGGCGAATGCCTTCAAGAAATGGTAGAGCATTGGCGATGTCACCAATAGCACTGGGTTTCAAAACAAGAATTCTTTCGGGTGTTTTGTTAAGTTCCATTACCATTTTGTTTCAAGCCAAGTTCAAGCTGCGGTTTAGGTTAATCTGGTATTGGTAAGCTTGCTGAAATCCTCAAAAAAACGCGGATAGGTTTTGCTGACACAAGATGGGTTAAGAATGGTTATTCCAGGAACTTTTAGACCTGCAACAGCAAAACTCATTGCCATCCGGTGATCATTATAAGTTGTAATTTCAGCAGCTTGAAGTTTTTTGGGGTGGATAACAATACTGTCTTGAAATTCCTCGACTTTTGCGCCAATTTTTTGGAGTTCAGTCGCAAGAGCCGAGATGCGATCTGTTTCCTTGTGCCGGATATGTTCAATATTTCGAATTCGCGTTGGGCCATCCGCAAAACATGCGACCACCCCCAGAGTCATGACGGTGTCACTTATGGCATTCATGTCGATATCAATGCCCCTGAGAATGCCTCCGGTGACTTTAGTAACCTGGCTGGACTGTTCCACCTTGCATCCCATTTTTTCCAAGGCTTCTACGAAATGGATATCGCCTTGCAAACTTTGGCTACCCAACCCAGGGGTTATAACTGTGCCACCGGTTATAGCTGCCATGGCATAAAAATAACTTGCGGCCGAGGCATCAGGTTCTATGTGATAATTAAATAATTTGCCCTCTTGATTGCCAGGTATTTCAAATTCTCTTTCAGATTTGTGGTGGATTGTCAATCCCCACGCTTTAAGCATTTGGATGGTCAATTCGATGTAGGGTTCGGAAACAATCTTCCCAATTAAATGGATTTTGGAATTCCCCCTGGCAAGGGGTGCCGCCATTAGAATACCACTTAGAAACTGGCTACTGGTGGAAGTGGAAATTTCAGCATTGCCCCCAGACCATCCTTTGGTGTTTATGCGAACAGGCGGGCAATCGTTTCTTGTGACACTGCTGGCATCAATCCCTAGCTGATTAAGGCAATTTAACAAATCTCCTATGGGCCTTTCCCTCATTCGTTTAATTCCATCCAGCAGGAATTCACCATTTCCAAGAGCTACCATTGCGGTCAAAAACCTCATGGTGGTGCCAGAATTAGCCGTAAATAACTCAGCTTTGGAAGCTGGAATTATTCCTGCTGATAAGGGTGATTGGATGGTTATTGTGTGTTTTTGCCAATCTGCCTTGATCATGTAGCCTAGTTTTTCAAGGCAATCAACCATGATTTCTGTGTCTTCACTTTGAAGAGCACCGGAAAGAACAGTTTGATTTTGGCCTGTGTTTAGTGCTGCCAATACCAGCGCCCGGTTGGTAATACTTTTGGAACCGGGTGGTGTGCATTCAAACTCCACCCTGTTGGTTGAAGGATGGATGGTTATTTTTTCAGGAAAACTATGATTCGTGTTATTCATGAATTTTATCGTAATTGACCTTCAGTAAATAGAGTCCTTTTGCAGGTGCAGTGGGGCCCGCATGATTTCTGTTCCTGGATGCAATTATCTGTTCCATCTTTTCAACAGGCCAGAAGCCCCGGCCAATTTCTATCAGACTACCAACAATTGCCCTTACCATATTGTAAAGAAATCCGTCTGCTTCAACAGTAATCCAAATCCAATCTCCCATTCTGCTTATGATTGCTTTGTGAATGTTGCGAATACTGGTTGCGCGATTTGGCCAATCTGTTTCAAAACATTGGAAATCGTGTGTTCCCAATAAAGCCGTTGCGGCTACCCGCATTTTTTCTTCATCCAATGAATATTTTACTGTATGTGCATATTTTCGGCTGAATGGATCCGTGGCACGGGAGCATCGAATCACATAACGATAGGTTTTGCTAATTGCGCTTCTGTTTGCATCAAAGCAGATATTTGCATCTTCCGCTTCAAGGATTGATACATCTTCTGGAAGATAACTATTGAGCGCCATGGCAATTCGAGTTGTTTCGATTGTGCTGCGTGTTTTGAAATTCGCGACCTGTCCCAAAGCGTGAACTCCGGAATCAGTTCTACCACTTCCCATGAGTTTGGCTTCATGGCCTGTAATCTTTTCAATGGCTTTTTCAATGGTCTCCTGAATGGTCCTCTTTCCGGGCTGGGTCTGCCAGCCAAAGAATTCTGTACCATCGTATGAAATGGTCAGTTTTATGTTTTTTTCCGGGGAATCTTGCATTGTCGCAGTATAACCTCACAACTTCTTTCTAAGATAATGTATGTTTGCGGCGGCTATTTTCCTAATGGCCTTTTTATAGCGGGGTTTTTTGAATTGGTAGAAGACGAGCCATGGATGAAACTTGCTCTGGAGCTTGCTGCCAGGGGGCGTGGTTTTGTGGAACCCAACCCCATGGTTGGGGCTGTGGTTGTTCAACAAAATGAAGTCGTTGGATTGGGTTGGCATGAAAAATTCGGTGGGCATCATGCGGAAATCAACGCATTAAATCAGGCAGGCAATAACGCAAAAGGTTCTACCTTATATGTGACACTGGAGCCATGCTGCCATCATGGGAAAACTCCTCCATGCGTGGATTCTATTATTCGTGCAGGGGTGTCAGAAGTTGTTTTTGCCATGGAAGATCCAAATCCTTTGGTTGCAGGCAAAGGACTTCAAAAACTTCAAAAGCAAGGAATCAAGGTTTCCAAATCGCTACTTGAAAAAGATGCAAGATTCTTGAACGCCCCTTTTATCAAGTCATTTACTGTGGGTAAACCATTTGTCATAGCCAAGTGGGCCATGACACTCGATGGTAAAATAGCCACTTACACCGGGGAATCCAAATGGATAAGT
>JBEGQX010000365.1:0-100137 GCA_041180805.1 Planctomycetota bacterium | reverse complement strand
CACGAGGATGCAGTCAGGGATGGAGATCGGATTCTATCGGTCCTTTCAAGTCTTGGACATTGCAGAAAAAATCCCAATCCTGAAGATGAAGGCAAGGCTTGTACCGAAGCCATGATGGATGCGTTTGCATCCTCCTCCATCTTACCCGCTTCTATTGAATACCT
The DNA here is from genome assembly GCA_041180805.1 of Planctomycetota bacterium. Classification (GTDB taxonomy): domain Bacteria; phylum Planctomycetota; class Planctomycetia; order Gemmatales; family Gemmataceae; genus JBEGQX01. The sequence goes on along the minus strand of JBEGQX010000365.1, from coordinate 99,973 downwards.
ATCCTGTTCAGATGCTGATTTACCCGGTCACCAATTGGGAGCCTGGAAGGCAATTGAAGATTTGATAGATCCCAGGCATCAACCTCAGGGTGTTGTATACCACCATCATGGGGTACAGAATGGTTGGGCAGGTGCATCCACAGGACTGCTTTCCTTTGCAACAACCGTATTGGCACTGTCTACCAAGAGGTTCCCCGGCAACAGCGACTCCAGAAAAATACAGGGTGGCCCTTCGTGTCTGAGCCATTTGATTCAACCTTCATTCTGGATCAATAATAGCGGGCATGAAAAAAATTCGGCCGGGGTAATCACCATGTCTTCTTCAGGAGCCTGGTTTCATGGCCTCCTTCAAGAACACAAGCCGACAAACACTTTCGAACCATTATGTTTTGAATCCTCGTTGCCTGAGGTCCTTTTTGTTTTGGAAGCCAATTCTAAAGAGGAATTAGCAGGCCTTCTGAATAAATTTCAGGAGCTCAATGCCAAGTCCGGGTGTGTTGATATCCATTCGATGGCCAAAACCTGGCTGCAATTCCATCCTCGCAACTTGGATGCAAGTCTTTCGATGGTTTTGGTGGTTCAGCAAAGACATTCATGGGAAGAACTTTCTCAGGCGGCCCGGAAATTCCTTCAAGAGGGGCATTTGGAAAAAGCCTGGAGTGAAAGAATTTTCTTCGCCCGGGAACCATTGGCAAACACCGGAAGTGTCGCATTCGTATATCCGGGATCCGGTGCGGATTTTGTCGGAATGGGCAGGGAATACGCAGTTTACTTTCCGGAAATATTAGCCCGCCAGGAGAATGAATCCACCAGTTTAAGGGCGCAATGGTCGCCGGAATATTACTGGCAAAACAATTCAGCCAAACAACCTTTGCCCCATCAAAAAATCATGGCACAGGTCTCGTATGGTTGTTTGGCAACAGGCTTGCTTGCAAGCATGGATTTGAAACCGGATGTTTCCATCGGATACAGTCTGGGTGAATCCTCCGCTTTGATTGCCAACCAGGCATGGTTTGATCGGGATGGCCTTTGGAGAATGCTGGAAACATCTTCCTTGTTTCGGCTGGATCTTGTGGGGCCAAGAAGGGCGATTGCATGTTCCTGGGAACTTCCAGCAGGAGTTGTACCGGATTGGATTGTAGGTTTGGTGGAGCGATCCGAGCAGGAAATAAGGCAGGTATTGGAAGCGTTTGACAAAGTCTACTTGCTGATTATCAATTCGGCCCGTGAAAGTGTGATTGGCGGGGATTCCAATCAGGTTAGGGCGGTTGTCGCAAAACTTGGTTGCCGTTTGATTCCTCTTTCCTCGGATACTGCCGCGGTGCATTGCGAGGCAGCAAGGCCGATTGCCGACGCCTACAGGAAATTTCATACCCTTCCTACGCAGGTGCCTGAAAACCTTTTGGTATATAGTGCCGCGTTTGGCGGCCCCTATGAAGTTACCAAGGTTGCTGCGGCGGAAGCCATAACCGGCCTTGCTGTGGACACCATGGATTTCAAGGCAGTGGTGGAAGCTGCTTATCAAGATGGTGCAAGAATATTTGTTGAGGTTGGTCCGGGAGCTTCCTGTTCCCGCATCATTGGAAACATTCTTGCCGATAAAAATCATCTGGCCAGATCGATTAGTACCAATCGTGGAAGCGAGCTTTCAGCATTTTTGCGTACAATTGCCTGTCTGATAAGCCACCGGGTTCGGCTGAAAACTGATAGACTTTTGGATGGATCAAAGGTATCCACAATTTCCCAGCATCATGTCTTGGTGGAACGTGCTATACCGGATTTTCAGGTGGCAGTTCCGCCTTTGCCGGAACATTCTGCCGCGCATCCTGATGTATCCTGTTTCAGCGAGTCAAATTTGGAGCCTGCGATGGCATCAAGCCAGTTGGAAGAAAATTCAAAAATACTTGGTCAGGCAGTTGAAATGCAACAGGCCGGATTGGCCACTCATGAAGAATATTTGCGCCTTGCCCGACAGACATTGGATCAAATGAATTCACTAGTGGCTTTTCAAACACAACTGCTTGCCGCTTCAAATAACTTGGTGGAATGGGAAACAGAACAACCCTTGCACGATTTTCAAGATAACATTCCACAGCCGGTCGAGTGGTTCCCGCTGGAAGTTCCTCGCTCATTAAATAGGGAACAATGCCTGGAGTTCGCACGGGGGAAAATAGGGAAAGTGCTTGGGAAGTTCTTTGCGGAGGTGGATCAAAACCCAACCAGAGTGCGTTTGCCGGATGAACCTCTGATGCTTGTGGACCGAATTTTGGATATTCAGGGGGAGCCTGGGTCGATGGGTTCTGGACGGGTCATTACTGAACATGATGTTCTTCCGGATGCGTGGTATCTGGACCAGGGCCGAATTCCAACCTGCATAGCAGTGGAATCTGGCCAGGCGGACCTTTTTCTAAGTGGCTTTCTTGGAATTGACAAGAAAACAGATGGCAATGCCGTTTATCGTTTGCTGGATGCCCAGGTGACTTTTTTTGGCTCACTTCCCAAGGCCGGCGATACCATTCATTACGATATTCGAATTGATCGGTTCTTTCGCCATAACGATACCTACCTTTTTCGGTTTTGGTACGATGCGACCGTAAATGGCAAACCATTAATGGCCATGAGGGAAGGTTGTGCCGGATTTTTCAGTGATGAAGAACTGGCCAGGGGTAAGGGGGTCATTTTCAATGATCCCGGAATATTGGATGGCAAAACAACCCCAGACTGGCGACCTTTGGTGTCCATGAAAAAGGAATCTTTCAGCGATACCCAGTTGGACAATCTCAGGAGTGGTGACCTGGCCGGTTGTTTTGGCAGCGTTTTTGAAGGATTGCCGATCCGAAATCCAGCCGCTTTACCCGGCGGAAAAATGCGATTGGTGCACCGGATTCCATTGCTTGAACCAGAAGGCGGCCCATGGCGATTGGGTAGAATTTTGGGGGAAGCGGATATTCATCCTGATGATTGGTTTCTTACCTGCCATTTTATTGATGACCAGGTAATGCCAGGAACCTTGATGTATGAATGTTGTCTTCACACCTTGCGAGTTTTGCTTTACCGGTCCGGTTGGGTTGGAGAATCTTCCGAGGTGGCCTTTGAGCCGGTCCCGGGAGTCACAGGCCAGTTGCGTTGCAGGGGGCAGGTGACTGCAAAAACTAAAAAAGTAACCTATGAGGTGATGATCAAGGAGCGTGGTTACAGGCCTGAACCATATGTGATTGTAGATGCATATATGCATGCGGATGGAAAGAACGTTGTGGAAATCAATTCCATGTCATTACGCATGACAGGTTGGTCCAAGGAATCGGTGGAGAGAATCTGGGGTTTGCACAACATAACCTCAAATACTGCCTTGTTTGATAATGACAGAATTTTGGCCTTTGCAATAGGCAAACCATCGGAAGCTTTTGGAGACCCTTACAAGGTATTTGATTCCGAAAGAAAGATTGCAAGGTTGCCCGGGCCACCCTATAAGTTTCTCGATCGTATCACTGAGATTCGGTGTGAACCATGGAAGATGGTTGCAGGTGGTGAGATCGTTGCACAATACGATATCCCGCCTGATGAATGGTATTTTAAATCGGAACGACAAAATTCAATGCCTTTTGCAGTGCTTTTGGAAGTTGCTTTGCAGCCTTGTGGCTGGCTTGCCGCATATATCGGATCCGCACTTACCAGTCCTATTGATTTGTCCTTCAGGAATCTTGGAGGCAAGGCTATCCTGAAAAGGCTGGTCAACCCCAGAGACAAAATGCTTGAAGTGCATGTGAAGATAACCAAGGTGTCTTCCTCGGCGGGAATGGTGGTGCAGGAATATCTTTTCGATGTATTTTCAGAAGGACAGTCCATATATAAGGGCGAAACAACATTCGGCTTCTTCACCAAGGAAGCATTGGCAAATCAAATTGGAGTTCGGGGTGCGAGCCTTCAGGATGTTTCTCATTTAAACAGAAAATCCCAACCGATCCCCACGGACCCTCCATTCCCTGATTCGTTCTTGCGAATGCTGGATTTTGTGGAGTATTTGGAAACAAAAGGCGGGTCCAAAGGTCTTGGCTATATTCGTGGTATGAAGCAGGTTGACCCTTCTGACTGGTTTTTTAAGGCCCATTTTTACCAAGACCCGGTTACCCCCGGCTCTTTGGGCCTGGAAGCCATGGTTCAATTGATGAAGGTATTTGCAACTACAATCTGGCCGGAAGCGACGGATTTTTCGCCCATGATTGGAGAAGTACCACATATTTGGTTGTATAGAGGGCAGGTTATTCCCCATAATAAGATTGTCGTCGTGGAAGTGGATATTACCCGCAGGGACGATGATACGTGCTTTCTGGTCGCCAATGGTAAATTGGCGGTGGATGGCATTATAATTTACGAGATGCGGGATTTCCGCCTGAAAGTAAACAGGCGTGGGACATAACACTCTATGATCTACAATCGTGTTTATCTGGATGCTATTGGCTATGAATTACCTCCAGTGGTGGTATCCACTGAGGAATTGGAAGCCAGGCTCGAACCAGTCTACAAGGCGTTGAAAATAAATGAGGGCCAGTTGTATGCCTGGACTGGAATTCGTGAACGCAGATGGTGGGAGCCTGGCTTCAGCGTTGCTGAGGGCGCAGCCCGGGCTGCCAAAAAAGCATTAGATCGCGCGGGTTTGAAAGCCAGCGATCTGGAGGTCGTAATTTATTCCGCGGTTTGCCGAGAGCAATTTGAGCCAGCCACGGCTTGCAGTGTTGCTGCCAAGCTTGGGGTTGGAAATAACGCCCTTGTTTATGACCTTAGTAATGCTTGTCTGGGGGTTTTGAATGGAATCCTGGATATCGCCAACCGGATTGAGTTAGGCCAAATCAAGGCTGGTGTTGTCGTTTCCTGTGAAACAGCCAGGGAAATCAACAACACCATGATTGATGAACTGTTGCAAAGGCGTAGTTTGGATTTCTTTAAGGAATCCCTTGCCACACTTACAGGCGGATCAGGTGCGGTGGCTGTTCTTGTAACAGATGGTTCCTTTGCCGAGAAAAGGCGAAAACTGGTGGCAGCCAGTGCACAAACCGCTCCGGAACACCATCAACTGTGCAGGTGGGGGCTTGCACCTGCTGATGTCCCTGATTTTATTCCGGATGGTGCGACCCCAAGGCAGATACTTCAGGGAATGATTCATGCTGCCAAGCACTTTATGACGACCGATTCCGTCGCAGTTTTGAAATATGGCGTGGAGTTGGGGATGCGAACTTGGAAAAACTTCCTTTCCAAAATCAAATGGTCGCCAGAGTTGATAGACAAGGTGATATGCCATCAGGTAGGTGCCCCGCATCGCGAATCTGTGTTAAAGGCACTAGGGATTGGGCTGAACAAGGATTATTCCACATTTCCTTTTCTTGGAAATATTGGAACGGTTTCCCTGCCATTGACTGCTGCAATTGCCGAGGAAAGAAAATTCCTGCTGCCTGGTGACAAGGTTGGGCTTTTGGGTATTGGCAGTGGCTTGAATTGTCTCATGCTGGGCGTGGAATGGTAATGAATTTTCCCGATAGTAAAGACCGCGCCCCTGTTACCTTGATCGATTGGATTCAAAAAAACAAATCGGTTTATCCATTTCAGGGTAAATACAAGGAAATTCGAGGAACAAGGTTACACTACCTCGACGAGGGAAAAGGGCAGCCCGTTTTTTGCCTGCATGGCAACCCAACCTGGTCATTTTTTTATCGCAATCTTGTCCCGTTGCTTTCAACAAGCCACAGAGTGATTGTGCCGGATCATATTGGCTGTGGATTGTCTGACAGGCCCCCGGAACCAAAATATAAATATACCTTGCAAAGCCGTGTGGATGATTTTTCCAGCCTTGTGGATGAAGTTGCCCCATCTGGTAAGGTTGATTTGGTTTTGCATGACTGGGGTGGAATGATTGGCACCGCCTGGGCCGTGGCGAATCCCCACAGGGTGCGCAAATTGGTTTTCTTTAACACTTCGGGGTTTTCACTTCCCAAGGGCAGGCAATTACCTTTTTCCTTGAAATTATGCAGGTTTGGCCCGATTGGCTCGCTTCTTGTCAGAGGGTTGAACCTTTTTTGCCTTGGCGCGGCAAGGTATTGTTCAATTCGGGGTTTATCCAAGGGGGCTCGCGAGGGTTTTCTGATGCCTCATGGAACTTGGAAAGATCGCTTGAGTGTGTTGCGGTTTGTTCAAGATATTCCGATGCAACAGGGTGACGATGCTTATGAACTGGTTCAAAAGACAGAGCGTTCGCTAGGGGTATTAAAAGAAATACCAAAGATCTTTTGTTGGGGTCGAAAAGATTTTGTTTTTGATGATGCATTTCTGGAAGGTTGGAAAGAAGTATTTCCGGATGCGACATTCCATGTGTTTGAAAACACGGGCCATTATCTGCTGGAGGATTCCTTGCAGGAAATCGCCCCCAAAGTTGTCGAATTCCTGGGTCAGCCCTGATAGTTGGTTTCCTAATGGCAATCAGCAATATTGCGAATCTTGTAAAAGAGATGGCGAGTGAATACGGCGCCAGTAACGCTGTTATTATTCCCCAAAATTGCGAAAAGCCATCCCCTGTGATTTTAAGAAACATAACTTTTGCGGAACTGCAAACCTCCATAGATGATGCTTCTCGAGGTATGCTGGAAATTGGCATCCGTCCGGGAATGCGTGTGGTGGTCATGGTTCGTCCCGGGATTGAATTTTTTCAAACCGTTTTTTCGCTGTTTCAAATTGGAGCCACGGTGGTGGCTATTGATCCAGGCCTGGGGATGAATGGAATTGGTGCTTGCGTGAACGAGGCACAGCCAGACGCCTTTATTGGCATTCCCCTGGCGAACCTGGCCCGCAAGATGCTTGGTTGGGGCAAGGCAACCATAAAGCATTGTATTTCAGTCGGGTTTTTCCCTTTTGCCACTTCATGGTCTAAAATTATCCGCATTGGGCAAGCTAGTAGACAAAAATTTGATGGTGATATTCATGACCCCGCAGCCATTCTTTTTACGAGTGGAAGCACCGGTATATCCAAGGGAGTTGTTTACCAGCACGATCAGTTTCATGCTCAAGTTCAGGCTTTGAAATCTCTTTATGCAATTGAACCTGGTGAAATAGATTTGCCGACCTTTCCCCTTTTTGGGCTTTTTTCCCCCGCCATGGGCATGACAACAGTAATTCCAGAAATGGACTTTACCCGTCCTGCAAGTGCCAATCCTGAAAAAATAGCCGGTGCGATCAGGCATTTTCAAATCACCAATCTTTTTGCCTCTCCGGCCTTGTTGCGAAGGCTGAGCTTGTTGCCGGGGGTAATTAAATTTCCAAGTATAAAAAGGGTTTTGTCCGCTGGTGCTCCAGTGCCCGCCACGGAGATAGCAAATCTAGCCAAAAGGCTTAATCCTGCAATTCAGGTGTTTACTCCTTATGGTGCCACCGAAGCGCTTCCCCTGGCAAGTATTGGAAGTGACGAAATTCTTGTGGAGACAACATTTAAAACAGCCATGGGCTTTGGTGTTTGTGTGGGTAAACCGGTGCCAGGTGTCACTATTCGCATCATGAAAATTGATGACGAACCAATTCAATCTTGGGATGACCAATTGCTGGTTTCCGGGGGAACAATCGGTGAAATAGTGGCATCAGGGCCGATGGTCACAAAACATTACATGAATCGCCCAGATCAGGAATCTCGCGCAAAAATGAAGGGGTTGGATGGGCAAATATACCATCGCATGGGGGATTTGGGTTATTTGGATTTACAAGGTCGCCTTTGGTTTTGCGGAAGAAAATCCCAAAGAATTATTCAGGGAAATAAAATCCATCACACGGTTCCATGTGAGGGCATTTTTGATTCCGTGCAAGGGGTTTTTCGTTCGGCATTGGTTGGAGTTGGGCCCGTGGGGCTGCAGGAACCTGTGGTCTGCATTCAGAAAAAAGATCCTGTTGAAGATGAAGCTAGATTGCGGGAAATGATTTTGGGGATTGCCAAACAATTTGATCAAACCAAGGATGTTAAAAAGGTTCTTTTTCATCCTTCATTTCCCATGGATATTCGTCACAACTCAAAAATCCGCCGAGAAGACCTGTCACTCTGGGCCAACGAGGTTTTGGCATGAAAATTCTTGTCACAGGTGGTGGAGGTTTTTTGGGTTTGGCTATTTGCAAATTGCTTAAAGCTCGCGGGGATGAAGTTGTTTCCTATTCCAGGAAAGCATATCCAGAATTGGAATCACTGGGGGTGATTCAGGTTCAGGGCGATTTGGGAAATCTAAAGTTCATTTATCAAGCCGCGATTGGTTGTGAAGCAATAATTCATACCGCTGCCAAAGCGGGAATATGGGGTTCTTGGAAAGATTACTTGAACGCAAATATCCTGGGTACTCAGAATGTCATTCGCGTAGCTCGTGATCAACGAATAAGCAGGTTGGTATATACAAGCTCTCCGAGTGTGGTTTTCGGGGGCGCTGATATGGAAAATGTAAATGAAAGCGCACCATATCCGCAAAAGTATCTTGCGCACTATCCAAAATCCAAGGCAATCGCTGAACAGGAAGTCTTAGCCGCAACCGGATCAGGCCTTGGCACTGTTTCCTTGCGGCCTCACCTGATTTGGGGACCGGGAGACCATCATCTGGTGCCAAGAATTTTGAATCGAGCCCATAGGCTCAGGCGAATTGGTAATCGTGATGTAATGATTGATTCAACCTACATCGACAATGCAGCTCAGGCACATATTCAAGCGTTGGACCGATTGGCTCCCCAATCGCTAATCAGTGGCAAGGCGTATTTCATAAGTAATGGAGAACCTTGGAAACTTTGGGAATTGGTGAATGCCATTCTAAAAGCGGGGGGAAAAAGGCCTGTTGAAAAGTTTATTTCCGGTAGGGCGGCATATGCAATTGGAGCCTTTCTGGAAGCAACTTACGGGGCTTTTGGAGTTCAGTCCGAGCCACCCATGACCCGTTTTCTTGCCAAGGAATTATCTACTTCTCATTGGTTTGATTTGTCGAAAGCAAGATCCGAGCTGGGTTATAATCCTAAGGTCTCTATGAAAGAAGGATTGAAGAAACTTGAGGAATGGCTTTCCAATATTTAAAAATCTGATGGCAAAGGTTGATCATCTTTTGATGATCCCAATAAACTCCACGTTACAGGTGTGATACTGTTTGCGATAAATCGAACACCTCCATCCAATAAACCAACATTAACCCCGCCTGTATGCTTGCTTCTTGCGGCAAGTGCCCAATCGGTTCCCGCAGTACAAGGTAACCCCTGAATTGCTTGATTATTGCAATAATTTGCAAACTGAATTCTATCTTGTGTTGCGCTATTGGGCGTTGCGAAAGTGGTAAAGCCAGCTCCCGGGCCATACCAAGTCATTTCCCGAAACTCGGTGTTGCCTGGAAGAATGCTGATTCCTTGAAGAATCTCTGCGGCAAGTAAAGTATTGCTGAGGCCATCAGTAACATCCCTGAAATCGTAAGCCACAGGTGGAAAAGTTCCACTAAAAGTAAAAGGCGCACCGGCAAAACTGGGTCTAATTGCCGCGGGGAATGGGTCCCTGCCAGCCTTGTTTTGGGTTCGGTGGGTATTTCCATAGTTAACCGCATAATTGTGAAATTTGTAGTTGTTCGTATGTGTGCCTTTACCATTAGGTTCGCTGGGGCAAACAAGAGCCTGAATCTGTGTTTGGGATACTGTCAGGTTGTTTCCAGCCGTTGCGTAGGAAGGGGTTCCTCCATTCTGTCCACCCAAATTTGTGTACATTTTAAACAGAGCTTCCTGCTCTAAATAAGGAAGGAGATAGTGTTGCCAGGTTCCATTATTTCCATTACCGGTATCTCCGGGTGGTAGAGACATGAAAGTAGATTGATAATTATGAATTGCTGTTCCAATTTGTTTTAGGCTGTTGGAGCATTTTGCCTTTGCCGCGGCTTCCCGAACTTTTTGGACGGCTGGTAATAACAGACCGATTAAAATCGCAATAATGGCAATCACAACCAATAACTCAATAAGTGTAAAACCTTTTTTCTTTAGCATTTTTGCGCCCTTCGAAATTAATCAAGGTTAAGTTTGAAAAAGTTTTTTTCTCCATCCTTGATGGAAAGATTCATTCCTTGAACGGTATGCTTTTCAGGCAAAATTTCCTTAGGGGGAATGGCTGGCAGAGTTGTATCTGCGGGAGCAATTGCAATTCTGTCCAATGCACTGAATCGAACCTTGTAATTTCCGGGAACAAGGCCGTTTTCTTTGGGAACCGTAAAAATTCCATCCTTAATTTCTGCACTGATGGTTGTGGGGTTTTTATCATCCTCCCCAACGAAAGTTATACTGCCAATCAAAACAGGTTTTTCTTTCCAGGAAATTTGGCCTGAAAGCTCCTGTCGGTTAAGTGATTTGCTGCAACCAGCTATCACAAGAATAAAATGAAAATACAAAAAGTAATTTTAATGCAGAGTCGCATGTCTATGTTGTGATTAATATGAATTAAACTAATTAATTAATAAATGGAAGACATTAAAAAATCAAATAAAAACGTTTCTTATTCAATTTGCTTGTTTGCGAGGGCAGAAGCGTAATCAGAAAGTGCAGCATCTAAGCCGGTTCGAATGCTTTCCGCAGCTTTGTCACTAGCCTGTTTGTAATCTTCCATCCGGCTTTTGATTCCAGACCTGCGTTCTTCCAATTCCTGAACACGTTTCAGCAGAGCGGCTTTTGCTTCTCCGGTGGTTGTTTGACCCTGTTTCAGTAATTCCTGATATTGATTGTCTAACTCCACAAGCTTCTTTTGGGTCTGAGAGTAATAATCTGTCCTAACCGAAGACATGGCCTCAGTTACTGAAGTCGCAGCTTCTTGAATATCTTTTCTTGCCTTTTCAAAATGGGCATCAGTGTTTGCGGAATACATTTTTATGCGTCCTTCCTGGCAACCCAGGATTAAGGATGGCAAAACACCAATGAAAAGAATTTTTAAGGTTTTCATGGTCATACTTTTCCGCATTTAAGCAAATTTAAAGCCATGGGCTTATAACAAGGTTCATAAAAATCTCAAGTTCAAACGGTCTGCAAAAATGGCAGTCGGCTCAATGGAACTGCCAAAATGGTGAATTCATGTACAGGTAATGGGGCTGTCATGATTATTTATAAGTCCATAAAGACCATTAATTTGTGATAATTTGACGTTTTTTGGAATATGGCATCTCTTTTGCCTTTAATCATTTGAAAAGAGGTGGACCATGGATATTCAAAGATTTACTGAGAAAAGCCAGGACGCACTTCAACAGGCATCACAGCTTGCACAATCCAAGGGGCAACAGCAGGTGGATGTGGAGCATCTACTCGCGGCCTTGCTTCAACAGGAACCTGGCTTGGTTGTTTCCCTGCTCCGGAAAATGAATCTGGATCCCTCCAGCATTTTAAAAAAATGCCTGCAGGAAATAGATCGCCTTCCAAAGGTAAGTGGTGGCAATGAAAGCAGTGGAATTAGTATTACCGGCCGGGTGAACAAACTTCTTGTTCAGGCCGAAGCGGAAGCAAAAAGTTTTAAGGACGATTTCATTTCGGTGGAACATATTCTGATTGCAATGCTGGACGATAATCAGGTTGCAGGCAAAGTGCTAAAGGATGCCGGCATCAACAAAACAAACATGATGGCCGCACTTCATGAAATAAGGGGGAACCAAAGAGTGACTACACAAAACCCGGAAGCTACTTACGAGGCTTTGGAAAAGTATGGTCGTGATCTTACCAAGATGGCATCCAGCAACAAACTGGATCCCGTGATTGGCAGGGATGAGGAAATTCGACGTGTTATTCAGGTGCTGTCAAGAAGAACCAAGAATAACCCGGTGTTGATTGGGGAACCCGGCGTTGGCAAAACTGCCATTGTTGAAGGATTGGCGCAGCGAATTGTCCGTGGCGATGTGCCGGAAGGCTTGAAAAAGAAGAAAATAGTTTCGCTGGACATGGGAGCGTTGATTGCAGGGGCGAAATTTCGTGGTGAATTTGAGGAAAGATTAAAAGCGGTTCTCAAGGAAGTTCAGCAATCCTCCGGGGAAATCATTCTGTTTATCGATGAGCTTCATACGGTGGTCGGGGCTGGAAAAACAGATGGAGCCATGGATGCAGGTAACCTTCTGAAACCGTTACTGGCTCGTGGAGAGTTGCATTGCATTGGAGCCACCACTTTGGATGAATACAGGCAGCATATTGAAAAAGATGCGGCTCTTGAGCGCCGATTTCAGCCTGTTCAGGTCGATCAACCCTCCGTGGAAGATACGATCAGTATCCTGCGTGGCTTAAGGGAAAGGTACGAGGTGCATCACAAGGTGCGAATCAAGGATTCCGCCCTTGTGGCTGCTGCGGTTCTATCCAACCGCTATATCACGGATCGATTCCTTCCAGATAAAGCCATTGATCTCGTAGACGAATCTGCCGCAAAGTTGCGAACAGAAATTGATAGTATGCCTGCGGAACTTGATGAGGCGGAACGCAGAAAGATGCAATTGGAAATAGAAAGGGAAGCCCTAAAGAAAGAAAAGGATGATGCTTCAAAAGACAGGCTTTCCAAGCTGGAAAAAGAACTTGCCGATCTTAAAACCCAGACTGGGGCCCTGAAGAGCCAATGGCAGGCTGAAAAAGATGCTGTTCAGAAACTTAGCAGCTTGAGACAGGAACTGGAGCAGACTCGCTATGAAATAGAACTTGCCGAACGCAACTATGATTTAAACAAAGCTGCCATGCTGAAATACGGCAAACTGCCAGAGTTAGAAAAGAAGATCAAGACAGAGGAAGAAGCGCTGGCCGCCAAGCAGGGCGCAAACAAACTTATCAAGGAAGAAGTTTCCGAGGAAGATATTGCCGGTGTTGTAAGCCGCTGGACTGGCGTGCCTGTCACCAAACTCATGGAGGGGGAATTGCAGAAACTTCTGCATCTTCAGGATGAATTGCATAAGCGGGTTATCGGGCAGGAGGAAGCAGTGGATGCGGTGGCCGAGGCGGTTCTAAGGGCAAGAAGCGGCCTGAAAGATCCACAAAGGCCCATAGGTAGTTTTATTTTTCTGGGGCCTACAGGCGTTGGAAAAACCGAATTGGCGCGGGCATTAGCCGAGTTCATGTTTGATGATGAACGCGCCATGATTCGTATTGATATGTCTGAATACCAGGAGAAACATACTGTTGCAAGACTGGTGGGCGCCCCCCCGGGTTATGTCGGTTACGAGGAAGGTGGACAATTGACCGAGGCTGTTCGCCGGAAACCATACAGCGTTGTTCTTTTTGATGAAATTGAAAAAGCCCACCCGGATGTGTTTAATTTGTTATTGCAGGTTCTTGATGATGGAAGATTGACGGATGGTCAGGGCCGGACAGTCAACTTCAAAAATACCATCGTTATCATGACCTCGAACATAGGTAGCCAGAAAATCTTGCAATACAAGGGGTCATTTGTTGGCGAAGTATACGATCGCATGAAAGATGCGGTGCTTGAAGAACTTCGCAAAAACTTCCGCCCCGAGTTCATTAATCGGGTGGATGATTTGATCGTATTCCATGCTCTTAGTGAGAAGAACTTGGGTAAGATTGTGGAAATCCAGCTTGGCAGGCTAAGGAATCGGCTTGAAGAAAAGAATATCGAACTTGAACTTACTGAAGCAGCCCGCAAGCATCTGGTTGAAGTTGGCTATGATCCATCATTTGGTGCAAGGCCCTTAAAAAGAACCATCACCAAGGAAGTGGAAACACCCCTTGCCAGACAAATTCTGGAAGGGAAAATCAAGGATGGTTCCAAGGTGACCGTGGACTTTGATCAGGCCAGGTCTTCGCTGGTGTTTACATCATTGAACCTGAGAAAATGAAAAGCCTGATGTTGCAGACGCTTAAGGATTTGGGGTTTCTCCACCTGCGCGGGTGAAGCGACCCCAAACCATAATAGGAGCTTGCGTGGGATAAATCCTTGGTGTTCCATCGCCAAACAAAGCCATCACTCCACCAGCATGGCTGCTTCCAATCCCCAAAGTTGGGTTTTGCTTGGTTACAAGAAGGTCTTTGGGGCGGGTCCATTCGACCGCTGCCTCATCATCCGCATCCACCAATAGGATCGTGCCGGATAAACCATCGGAAACTGCGTTTCTGTTGATGGGGCCAGTGGGTGGGAAAACAGTTTCCAGAGCCACTGGTGCAAGAATGGTAGTCTTAAACGCAGCATTCACATCGTAATTGCTGCTGGAAAGATACACCTTGGGTATATTTTTTAGAAGTGGCTTGTTTGTGGGGCCATCCCAAGGTTCATTCTGGTTGAACATTCTGTATAGATTATCTTGTTCCATGTAGGGAAGGAGCAGTACCCGCCAGCTAAGAAGAGGTTTGCCATCGGGGCTTTTTGTGTACGCGGGTGGAAAGTTGCCATTGTTATCGTTGGAATAAAGTTCCAATGCCCGGTAAATGCCACGCAATTTGTCGCTGGTACCGGTCCTTTGAACGATATTGCGTTTTATATTTTGGGCGGGAGCTGTTTGTGGTTGGGATGAGTTTCCTGTTTGGGAAGAGGATGTGGTGGTGCTTTTCTCAGTTTTTTTTGCAGGGGCTTCGATGGATTCCATTTCCGGTTTAGGCTTCTTTCTGCAACCCGCCGAGGTTAAAAGAACAGCCACGATAAGCAAAGAAATTGTCAGCCTCATTCTCAGCCCCTTTGCATTCTGTTGATTAAGATTCTTGAATGTACTATAGAACATAGTTGTATGGATCTTACAGTGAAAATTTTATGATAAAAGACATGGCTGCCTTTCAATTACAACCGCTGGCTGACTTGGGTGTGCTTCTTCGGTTTGAAACGGAAAGCGCCTGTCAGTCGGCTTTTCGAGCCATTCTCGCAAGCAAAAGTGAAGCTATTTTAGATTTGGTCTGCGCCTATAAGGCGCTTGCTATTTACCATAACCCAGCAAAAATACGGTTAAATCAGTTGAATACTTCAATTACCGAATGGCTTTCGAAGCAACCTTTGGATTTGAATTCTGAAACAGGAAAACTTCATAAGGTTCCTTGTTGTTATGAATTGGGCGAGGATTTGGTTGAAGTTGCCCGTTTGACGGACCTTGGAAAAAAAGAGGTGGTGGAACTTCATTCAGCCAATACTTACATCGTGCATGCCATAGGTTTCAGTCCTGGTTTCCCTTATTTGGGTTATCTTCCAGAAAAGCTGCAAGGTGTGGCGAGGTTGGATTCTCCCAGATTGAAAGTTCCTGCGGGTAGTGTGGGGCTTACTGGTATACAAACAGGAATCTATCCACAAGAAAAGCCGGGTGGTTGGCGACTCATAGGAAGAACCCCCTTGCTTTTAGTGGATGTGGAAGAAAATTATTTTCCACTTAAAGTGGGTGATGCGGTCAAGTTTGAGCCTATCACAATTAAGAAGTTTGATTCCCTGAAAGGAAGCAGACTTCCGTGAAAGAATTGCTGTTTGTCTATGGGTCACTAAAGCGTTCGGAAAAAAATCATCTTCTTTTGAGGGGCTCCCGGTTCCTTGGTGAACAATCGACTGTCTCAGAATATAAGATAGTTCAAGTAGGCGAATTCCCGGCGATGGTGAAAGTGGAAATCAACGGGGAAAGCATTTCTGGGGAAGTGTATCTGGTGAATGATACACTTCTGGCAGAATTGGACATTTTTGAAGAAGTTCCAAGCGTTTACCATCGTAAGTTGGTTCGCTTGCAAGACGGAATAACTGCCTGGGCTTATTTTAAAGCTGACTAGACTGGCTTTAGGCCAGCCGAAACAAGGGCCTCGCGCAGTTTGTTGGCTTTGTCGGTGCCAATCAGTGCGACTGGTGAACGGCATGGCCCAATCGGGGTGCCAAGCTCTCTAAGCGCAGATTTCACTCCACCGGGAGCGGTTCCCAAAGTAAGTGCCATTCGCAGAGGGTGAAGCCTCGCCTGAGCAGCCTTGGAGCCGTCCTTATCTCCGGCTTTGAACTTGTTGTAAATTTCCACAAGTAAGGCTGGCGCAATGTTTGCAGTTGCTGGCACAGCGCCCCGCGCGCCAAGATCCATGGCGGAATAAATCAGGGTGTCACGCCCCTGAAGAATTGCAAAAGTATCCGGCACATTGCGAAGATATTCAATGGTGTTTTGCAGGTCGCCGCTCGAGTCTTTGATCCCAACGATGTTTTTTATTCGGGAAAGCTTTCCCACGGTGTCAGGGTCAATTTTCAGCCCACCACAAGTCACGGGGTTGTTGTAAAGCAATACGGGCAGAGATGTTGATTCCGCAATCCGCTTGTAATGATCATGGATCTCTTGTTGATTGGGGGAAATGAAGTAAGGTGTAATCACCGAAACCCCATTTGCTCCCTCTTTTTCAGCAATCTTGGTAATCCGAATGGCTTCGCGAGTGGTTTCAGCACCAGTGCCCGCAAAAACAGGTACCCTGCCTTTAACCTGCTCCACAGCCACTGCGATTACTTGCTGCTTTTCGGCGTCATCCATGGCGTAAAATTCGCTGTTCGTGCCCAGCACGAAAATTCCATGAACCCCGGCGGATAGTTGATGTTCAATAAACCAGCGGAGCCTTGGAATATCAAGGTCCTCATTGGCTGTGAAAGGCGTTGCAAGCGGAGGAATAATGCCATGAATGTTCATATTCAATCCTTTTCGAATGGTTCCATAGCTTGTTTAAGGCCCCTGGGTTTTTGGCCGGAATAAGCCGCCCAAAGGATTTCCATCGGATGTGCGACCCAGACTCTGGGTTGTTGTTCACGCAAGTAACGGTCCACCTGCAACAGGCAACCAATGTTCGCGGTAAAGATGGCTCTAGCACCGGTGGAAAGAATATTTTTTGCCTTGCGTTCCCCCAAAGTTTGCGACATATCAGGCTGTGTAATGTTGTAACTTCCAGCGGCTCCACAGCAGTGTTCGCTTTCAGGAAGGGATACCAGCTTCAGGCCGTCTATCATTCCCAAAAGTTGGCGAGGAGGAGTTCTGATCTTTTGGGCATGACTTAAACCGCAGGCATCATGGTAGGTAACTTTGAGAGGTATGGCGTGCTTTGGCTTTACCGGACCAAGCTTAACCAGAAAATCATGTATGTCCGCCACCTTGGAGGCGAATGATTTACCAAGATTTTCGAATTCGGTTCCATGAAGAAGATGATCGTATTCTTTGAGTACCGGGCCACACCCGCCAGCATTGTTGATAATGGCATCCAGTTTGCCTGGCCCTTCCCCCAAGCCTGATTCAAAGGCCTTACAGTTGGCAGCGGCAAATTTTTTGGCTTCGCTATCCAACCCCGCATGATGATGCAAGGCAGCACAGCAACCTTGTGATTTTGGAATCCATACCTCGCAGCCATTCTCTTGCAAAACCTTTACGGTCGCCAGATTGGCATTTGGAAGAAAGGCGTCCGCTGCGCAACCAAGGATCAAACCAACTCTGGCACGCTTTGTCCCCTTGGCTGGAAGTACCTCAGGCAGGGAACCATAATGAGGCTCGAGATCCGGGACGATATCATTAAGCAATCGAAGCGATCTTGGTAGAAATTTACCCAAGAATCTTACAACGCTGCCGAGGCCTAGTTTTTGCATGATGCGAACAGGGGTGAGCGCCAGTCGCATTCTGTCCGCAAAGGGTGTCAGATTGAAAAGCATCCATCTTTGCAGTGCATTCACTGTGGGTGCGGGTGGTAGCACCTTTGCCATGTCATGCTTGTAAGAAGAGATAATTTTTCCGTATTGGACACCAGATGGGCATGCCGTCTCGCAAGCCCGGCACTCCAGGCATAGATCCATATGCTGGCGTACTTTTGGCGTCAGCTCGGCTCGTCCATCAGTTACTGCGCGCCAAAGGTAAATTCTTCCACGGGGACTGTCGTTCTCGTCGCCAGTTTCCACATACGTGGGGCAGGAACCAAGACAAAGTCCGCAATGCACACAATCCATGAAAGTTTCATAATCGATGTTTCTGCCAAACCCCGGTTCGCCTTTTAAAGGTTTCAAGGCTAGTGGGTCGTTTTCCAATGGCTTTTGAGTAGTATTTCCAGCGTTCATTTATGGTTGTTCCAATGTTGTTTGGTTTTAGATTCGGCCCACGAAGCGCCCGGGGTTGAATAACCCCAGTGGATCCATGGCCTGCTTTACCTTACGCATTAACTCCAAATCCTCTCTCAAGGTTCCCCATAAGGGCAATTCTTCCTTCCAGGAATCCGGGCAGCGATGCAGCACCATATTGCCTTGGTATCGAACCGCTTTTTCCATGAGTTGGTTGAGGCCGTTTTTGGTGTCTTTCAAGTCTAGACCTTGAATATGCCCGAATACTATTCCATTCCCTGCATGCGCCTGCAAGAACGCTTCGGGGAACAATTGATTCGCTAACTCGCTCCAGGTTGCCACTTTTGCCGGCGGGATATTAGCTTTAAATGTTACGGGTGAATCAAACTGGGGTTGTCCCTGAAAAGATTCCAAGGCTTTCCAGCCTTTTTCAGAGTTCGAACCTTCCAGGACCTCGACAGTGCTTGATGAGAAATCCTGAAATTCTCTGGCGATGGTTTGAACTTGCCAGTCGGTGGTGGTTTTAGAATGTTCAAACCCTACGGCGAGCAGCCATTTGTCCCCCGAACCCAACCCGAATTGGTAAGTGGCTTTCGGGTTCAAAATGTCTACCACAACTGGCCGGGTGGATGTTTGATGCACTAAGTTCAATGCGGATTCCACCTCATTTGGGTTCAGCCCAACCAACACCAGGGCATTCGCTTCCGAAACGGGACGGACTTTCAAGGTTACCTGGGAAATTACCCCCAAGGTGCCTAACGCGCCGGTGTGCAGTTTGCAGAAATCGTACCCTGCCACGTTCTTGACGACTCTGCCACCCGCTTTGGTTTCCATTCCCTCGTCGTTCAAAATGCTTATTCCAATCACATAGTCACGCAAGGTTCCCCAGCCGAACCTTCTTGGCCCCGATGTGTTGGTTGCAATCATGCCACCAAGAGTGCTTGCACCCTGATAGGGGTCATCCACAGGCAGACGCTGGTTTTCTTTCGCAAGCAAAGCCCTCAAGTTTTGCATGGTAATTCCAGCCTGAACCGTAATGGTCATGTCCCTTGCGGGGTAGTCGATAACTTTGTCCAGTGCCTTTGTGTCAAGGTGAACAGCGCTTCGTTTGCACGGGTACCCTAATGCCATTTTCGTCCCATTTCCGGTGGGAATAATCACATGGGAATAATTTCTGGCTTCGGTGATTATCTCACACGCTTCCTTGATGGAAGCTGGCTTTTGAACCTTTGCTTTTTCAGGCGTGGCAGAAAGTGTCATGTTGATTTGATCCTGTTTTCTTAAATTACATCGCGGCCATGCGGCCAGCCTTGGTAGCTTCCACACACGCGCCGGAGGTCGGAAGCATCTTATGGGGGCTGCATTTGTTTTCCGGATTAAAGGCATCCCTAAGGCGAATCATCATCTTGATGTCCTCGGGGGCAAACAGTTTTTCCATGAAACTGATTTTTTCCACCCCAATGCCATGTTCGCCTGTGACACTGCCACCCTGCTTGATGCATTCGTCAAGGATTTCAGTGCTGGCATCCAAAACTTTGCGAACCTGCTCGGGGTGTCTTTCATCAAATAAAAGAATGGGATGAATGTTGCCATCACCTGCGTGGAAGACATTGCATATCTTCAGGTCGTACTTTTTGCCAATCTCCTGAATGACTCTTAAAATGTGGGGCAATTTGCTTCGAGGCACAACACCATCCTGAGTACAGAAACTGGAGGCCAGCCTGCCCACGGCGCCGAAAGCCTGCTTGCGGGCTTTCCAAAGCAACAATCTTTCAGCATCTGTGGAGGCTTTTCGAACTTCGCGGGCTTTGTTTTTCATGGCTATGGCGCTAATTCGGTCGGCTTCATCCTGAAGCCCTGCTTCCAGTCCGTCTACTTCCATGATCAGAATGGCACCCGCATCCAATGGGAACCCGAAATGAAACGCATCCTCAAGCGCGCCGAGAATCATTTGGTCCAGCATCTCCAAGGCGGCCGGCACGATTCCCGCTCCAATGATTTCGCTGATGGTGTTTGTGGCATCATCCACCGATTCAAACACACCCAGTAGCGTTCGGTAGGATTCCGGATTGCGAGTGATGCGAACCCAGGACTTGGTAGCAACTCCAAAGGTCCCCTCCGAACCAACCATGACGCCGGTAAGATCGTAGCCGGGAGTATCCTCCACCGGGCCGCCAGTGTGGTAAACCCTGCCATCGGGCATGATGAATTCCAGCCCCATTATGTGATTGACAGTCACGCCATACTTCAGCGTGTGAGGACCTCCTGAATTGGTGGCGACATTTCCGCCAATGGTGCAGGCACCCTGGCTGCTGGGGTCAGGGGCAAAATGGTAACCATTGTTTTTCAGGTGATTGGTAAGCCATAGATTGATGACACCAGCTTCGATAAGAGCACACTGGTTGCGGTAATCCACCTCCAGAATTTTTTTCATTCTAGCCAGCGAGACAACCACACCACCACCAACGGGAAGGCAACCTCCCGCCAGGCTGGTACCTGATCCGCGGGGAATGAATGGGACTTCAAACTGACTGCATACCGCCACGATTTCCGCCACTTGATCCGTTGTGGTGGGAAACACAACCACATCAGGTTTGTTTTTTTCAATGGTGAATCCATCACACTCATAAACAAGCAATTCACTTGATGAGGTGATCATTGCTCCCGGCCCAACAATGGATTCAAGCCTGTCAAAAAGTCTTTTCATTACATCCCCAGTAATTGTTCGTCTTAACTTTTATTTTATGATGAAACCTAAGCATGTCCGTGAGAGCTTCCAACTTAGTAATTTCTTCCATTTTTTCGGACATGGACCATTGGGTCTCCACTTTCCAGCAGGGTCCCTGATAAAACCTCCGCCAGAAGAAGTCGGTGGTCGCCGGCCCCGGTATGGCTTTGCGCCACGCAGCAAAGAACCGAACAGGCATCTAGAAGGATTGGCGGCATATCCGCGGTCTGATGGATGGAGAGCTCTGCAAATCGATTTTCACCGTTGGAAGGTTTCGCAAAACGCGAGACCAGTTGGTTCTGGCCGGTTCGCAGCACATGCACATGGAATTTTGCGCCCGGTGTCAGGCTTTCAAGGATTCCACGCCCTGCTTTCAGGGCGATGCTTATAAGAAGCGGTTCCAAGGAACATTGCTGAACCCAACTTGCCAGCATGCCTTCAGGTTTGTCATCCTTGCCAAGATAAGTAATGACAAACAGACCGCTTGGAATCTTTCCAAGTGCCTGGGATGGGTCTGCCATTTCTATGACTTTTGATTCGGGAATATTCATCACGGTTTGTCCAACAGTTCGCTTATTTCTTTTTCGAAGGCTGCCTGATCCTCGATATCGATAAACTTCTGGGCAATCCGGTTTTGCTTGTTGAAAAGAAACAAGGTGGGAACCGCGCCTGTTTCCAGCCTTGCCATCCAAACTTGTTCGGGTTCATCCAGAATCAAGTTGGTAAAGTCTGCCTTCACTTTTTGAAGAAAGCTTTGGGCGGTTTTCTCCACTCCGGAAAGGCCAAGGTCTTTGTCCACTCCCATGTTTAAGTGCACCGAAACCACCACGAATCCCCTGTTGCTGAACTTCTGCTGCATCTGAACCAGATGAGGAAATTCCTTCTTGCAAGGCACTCAGTCGTGCCGCCAGAAATCCACAAGAACGACCTTGCCCTTGAGGCTTCTTACCAGGTTGGCTAGTTCAGGGTATTTAACAGTCTTTACGGTCACTTCGCCGCCAAAGGAGGCGGTGGCTATAAGGGTTCCTGCCAGTATCACCAAGCCGAATATCCTATTCATGATTTAAACCTCCAACCAATATGCTTCTAAAGGTTATGTTAGCGTGATGCGCGCTAAGTGCGAAGACAAATCATGATTTTTGAATGTGATAAAGAGTACCTTTGAAGCGGTCTCCGCCGGGCTGACCCGCCCGGACCAGCGAGGTGGTAAATGACAATCCCGCCTTGCTGAGTTCCGCCTTAAGAAATTCCGCCGGTGCGCGGTCCTGGTCGGTCAGTAAGCACACGCCTTTAGGGGCAAGAGTCTTGGCAATCATGGCCACCAATGGTTGCACATTTCTTTTCTCGTAGATTAAATCGGAAGCAAATACCCAATCAAAGCTCAGGCCTTCTGGTACTTCTCTCCAGTCAATCTGTCTGGTTTCAAAAGAGTTGAACCCGTTGCGTTTTGCATTTTCAGATGCGAATTCCAGGGCGGTGCCATCGTAGTCCGAGAATGTGACCTGTAGGCCCCTGGCAAGCGCAACTATTCCAACGAGCCCCAGCCCGCATCCTATTTCCAAGGCCTTTTGGCCCTGGGTAAACTCTTGCTTCCAAATATGTTTTGCCAGCATCCGCGCCGATGGCCACAACTCTGCCCAGTAGGGCATATTTTCCTCATACTGCATATCCGCCAGTACCTGAGGGTGGTTTAGCATCCTGTCTGTATCTGTGGGAATTCCCAGGAGAAATTCTTTTTCATGAACAATAACCTTCTCAATGCGGGTTGGTCCCAGTGCATCCCGGGGGGTGAATGGCAGTTTTTTTGTGGTAGTATTTTTTGAATCCATCACACACCTGAAAACTCTACTGCAGAACACCAGCCAATCCGTGAAACTCCCCGGGTGATATTTCCCTTTGTCCGGGGATCAGAGCGTAACCACCGACATCCAAATGAGCATCAAGCACAATTTGCCTTGGGTTTGGAAAATCAACCCCTTGAAACACGGGAATGTGACCAGTGATAAGCCATTTCCCCCTCACCTTTTCAAGAAACGCTTGGGCATTGTGTTCGGAAGTATCTCTTCCCCAAAGAAGAGAATGCAAACTGCCCCCCGGAGTGGTTTCCTCGTTTGTGGTGGGTAGAACTTCCAGCTTTCGGACATCGAAAGAGTCCATTTTTGTTGAATCAGGAAGACTATGGCTAATGGTTACCCCGTTAGGGAGAAGTATAAGGGCGGGTAACTCTTCCACAAGTTTTCGATAGGCTTCAAGGAATTGATCGGTGTGTTCCGGGTAAGCAAAAGCCACACCCATGTCGAATAACTGGTTTAAATCTTTTCCATTCTTGCTGACACGCCTGTTGGTGGCTTGCGAAAGTTCATGATTACCAATCAGATAGTGAACCCGGAGCGGAAACTGGCATTTGAGAAGTGCCACCATGTCCACGGTGAGATGGGAATTGTCAGAACCATCCTCATAGGTTTGGGTTCCATGCATGAGTTCCTGAATGACCAGATGCCTTCCAGGGTTGGCTTTCAAATCTGCCAATTGAACTGCTTTTTTAAACAGATCCATTCTTCCATGGAGGTCTCCAACCACAAGAATGTCCGATGCATCAGGTATTCGGAGAACCCTCCCCTGCCTGTACGGGTATTTTTGGGTGGCTTGGGTGGCTTTTTCTATGGTGTAAAGGACTTTGCTTGCGTCTATCATGAATTATGTCGATTCTATTAGCTAATCTCCCACCATTTTATGAAGGCAGGATGGCATGGCGGTTGAAGATATCGTGATTGCGATGACTGGAGCCAGCGGTGCCACCTATGGCCTTCGGTTGATGGAAGTAATGTTGAAAGCCGGCAAACATATTCATTTTACCCTTAGCCCTGCTGCAATAGAAGTTATCGCGGCGGAGTGCGGAAGGAAAGTGGATCCTGAAAAGTTCAATCCCGCCAAGTTCTTTGGCTCTTTCTGGACAGGCATTCTTTCCAGCCGTTTTAGTTACCATCATTATCGTGATTTCAACTCCGGTATTGCCAGTGGATCTTTCCTCACAAGTGGGATGATTATTTGTCCATGCAGCATGGGAACCCTGGCTTCCATTGCCAATGGTATGACAGATAACCTGATAACTCGCGCAGCTAGCGTGCATCTTAAAGAGAGGCGCAGGTTGGTTGTTGTTCCAAGGGAAACGCCGCTAAACCTGATTCACATAAGAAACATGGCAACCGTTACTGAAGCTGGCGGAGTTATATTACCGGCCATGCCTGGTTTTTACAGCAAACCAACCACCATGAATGAGCTTGTGGATTTTGTTGTGGCAAGGATTTGTGACCAGTTTGGAGTGGATCATACCCTTCAAGGCCGCTGGGGAGTACCTGAAGGAGATTAAATCAATCAAAAAATTCGTCGTTGGGGTCCCAGGCGGGTATTCCAATGATCATGGTTTGAACCCCTTCAGCGCTGAAAAGCCTGTGGCGTGTGTGGGGCTCAATGTAAACCACGGTTCCGGGTTCAACATCAATCACATCTTCATTCAATTCCATCTTGCCCCGACCCTCAAGAATATAGTAAACCTCTGTACATTGGCGATGATAGTGCTTGGTGGAATCCTTGATGGATGTCACGTGCAGATTACAAGCCAATCCATCGGTTCTAGATACTATGCGGGTGCTTTGTCCGCAAGGGCATGGAACGGTTGGAGCTGTTTCTCTGCTGAATACTCGATAACCCTTGGTAGCGCAGGAAGCCATGGCAAGACCTTTCAATCAGGCTGGAACAATTCGCAAAAATCATCATAAGGTTTTGCTGGCGGTTGGTGCAATGATATTAGCAGGCACGGCTTCCATGGTTTGGGCGCGAAAAATTGAAATCGCAAATGCCAAACCCCTGAATGTTTCCAAGGCGATGGTTGCTTTAAAAGCTAATGTGAAGGGAAGGGTTGTCTGGTCTGGGGACATTCCCAAAGTGGAAGGATTTTCTGCCCCGATTAGTCCTCTTACCGAGCACCTGGATAAACCCAAGCGCCATTGGATGAATCCTAATATTCCCAAAATCAATTCCATTAACATGGGGGTTGGTTCCGCGGTAGTCTTCCTTAAACATGGTCCTGTTGCGGAATCTTTTGAATTTGAACCAGTCAGGGTAATTACAAATAACTTTCAACTTGGCATTGTCCAGGGTGGAGTTGATTCGCAGGTTGGTTTTGTGAAAACAGACGGGCAGTTTGAAATTCTAAACATGCAGGATTTCTTTTTTTCGTTAAGGGGTAGGGGAGATTCTTTTTTCAGTATCCCGCTTGCAAGTCGTGGTAAGCAGTATGTAAGAAAACTGGAAAAGCCTGGAATGGTTGCTCTTAGCAGCGGATCGGGTCAGTTCTGGATGAGATCGTATCTTTTTTCCATGCAACACCCTTGGATTGCAAGGTGTGATCAGGATGGTAATTTTGAACTCCAAAATGTGCCTGAAGGCAAACAGGAATTGATCGTTTGGATGCCCAACTGGAATATCGAGGATCGTGAAATAGATGCGGAAACCTGGGAAATCACCCGTCTGGAGTTTTTTAAACCACTTCAAAAGGTGATCCGTTTTGAAGCCTTGTCGGGGGTGGAAAACCAGTTGGCCACAACCCGGATTTCATCAAACGAGTTTGAAAGATTGAAAAAGTGACAGTGGATTATGCCGCCACTCATATCAGTTTGGCGAGGGTTTTTATCTGTTCTTGAATATGGTTTGATTGGTTTTTAAAGGGTTTTTGAACTGTCGTGAACGAAATAATTTGGTGGCTCTTTGACTGTGTTGCCCCTTCTCCATGGCATATCTTCGTGATAGATTAATGAGGTATTGTTTAACAGTTTTTCTTCCGGAGGTTCTCGTGGCATCCATTGAATACAGCCAGGTCCGCAAAGGAATGGTTATTGTTGGTGAAGGTAATCAGCTCTTTTACGTGGTAGACAGGGATCTGAATACCCCTGGCAACTGGCGAGCCATCCTGAACCTCAAGCTAAAAAACCTTAACACCGGTTCCATTACCTTGAACCGGGTTCGTCCTCAGGACAAAGTTGAACAGGCTTACCTCGACAAAAGAGAGATGCAGTACCTTTACCGTGACGGTGATGACTTTGTGTTCATGGATCAGGAAAGCTTTGAGCAGACCCCACTGCATAAAGATTGGGTTGGTGACCAGATCCTTTACCTTAAGGAAAACGACAAGGCGCATGTCACCTTTTATGAAAGCAAACCAATATCCCTTGAATTGCCACCCACGGTGCATTTAAAAGTTGTGGAAACCGAACCTGCTCTCAAGGGGGCCACCGCAGCAGCTCAATACAAGCCAGCAACCACTGAAACTGGTCTTAAGATCACGGTTCCACCTTTTATTGGAATTGGTGAAATGGTGGCTGTGGATACCAGAACTGGGGAATATCTCAGTCGTTCCAACTCTTAATCATATATTTTCCTCTTAGTGTTAGGATGACACGTGGATCAAAAAGTACATTGGGAATCCAATCATTGCCCTGGTTGTGGAAGTAGCCAGGGCAATATTTTTTTATCCCTTGGTTCCCAAGGGAAAGTGCATGGTGTGGAAAACGCTGCAGTGCTTCAATGCAAGGACTGTGGTTTATGCTACCTCGGGCCAAGGCCAACCGTGGAAACAATTGGAGCCTTTTATCCGCAGGGATATGACCCCTACCATTCCCATGATGAATCCAAATCCACCAAAGCTACCAGCAAAGAATTTTCGATTAAACCTGCTCGCCCTGATGCCACCATGCTGGATTTTGGATGCGGAAGTGGTGCTTTCCTTTCCAAGATGAGAAACCTGGGCTGGAATGTAACGGGTGTTGATTTTTCATCGCATGCCGTTGAAACGACAAAATCCCTGGGTATTGAAGCTTACCAAGGTGGGTTTGAACATTCTGCGATTGTAGGCCGTAAGTTTGATGTAATTACCATGCGCCAGGTATTGGAGCATCTGCATGATCCTTTGGGTGCCTTGAAGGCTGCCAGAAACCTGTTAAAGGCCGATGGAATGCTTAGCGTTTCTGTTCCCAATTTAAAAAGTTTCGCATACAGGGTTTTCGGGGAGCATTGGACAGGAATAGATTTTCCCCGGCACCTTACATTTTTCACGCCAGATACCCTTTGCGGTTTGCTTCAAAAGGCTGGCTTTACGACTGATGGAGTCAGGTTTATCCGGCATGCAGGCTGGCTTAGGAATTCATCCGCTGAAGTTGCCAGAAGTGGCAGGCCCAACATCCTGCATAAAATTCTTTCAACCCGTTTTGGATCGAGTATGGCTAGCAGATATACAAGCCTGACTGGTCAGTGCGATTGCATCCAGGTGCTTGCTTTTCCTGCAAATTGATTGGTGCCATCCGTCTGGTTTTTTCTGGATGCTGCTTCTTGGAAGATGGCAACCATTTGCTTGTAATGATGCTCAAAAGTCCACTGGGATGCGGTTTTTCTGGCCGCCTGTGCCGCTGAGAGTCTTTTGGCAGGATCGGTATATTGGCCCATGCTCCAGGCAAGTTTTTCGTGATCATGTGGGTCGTCGATCACAATGCCTTCCTTGTTGACAGTGATGAATTCCGAAGCTCCATTGTAGCGGGTGGTGATAACTGGTAAACCGCATCCCATGGCTTCCGGAACCACATTTGAGCAGGGGTCATAAAAGGTCGGGTGAACAAGAAAATCTGCAGCGAAATAGCAGTTTCGCATTTCATTGCAATAGCCAACAAATCGAACCCTTTCTTCCACGCCAAGGTTTTTTGCCATGGTTTCGAATTGCTTGTAATTCTTGTTTCCCACAATCATTACCTTAACGGGGCTGTCTGTGGGAAGCAGGCGTAGCGATTTCAGCAAAGGTTCAATACCCTTCAGGCGATAATTCATGCCAACAAACAAAGCCAGACAATCGGTGGGTTCGATGTTCCATTGTTGCCGCCATTCGATTCTGCGCCTTGGTCGGTCTGTTTCCTGAAATCTGTTGGGATCCATGGCTATTCGAACGAGGCGAAGATCCTCGGATGAAATCTCGTAGTATTTTTGGAAATGGTTTCGAACCATTTCGCTGATGCCAATGACGATGGATTTTTTCATTCCAAGATATTGCAATTTCTCAAGCATCAGGAAAGATTGCTGGGATAGGTCAAATCGTTTGATAAAGCGAACTAATTTTTGTGTACCGGGGTTCTCGTATTTTAAGAGGTTATGATCCGCTGTTGCGGCAAATAATCCACCTTGTGGGTATAGTACATCCAAGCCCCAGGTTTTATCAAAACCAATGCTGGCATCGTGGTTGTTACCCCTCATTGCCTTGAGAACCGCGGAACCAAATGCCCAGGGGCGCATAAACCTGGGGCGCCATGGGATTTTCACCTCATGATAAATCATGCTTTCCGGCAAACTGCTCGCATCCCAGTTGCTGGCATAAAGGTGAACCTGATGACCATCCAGCGCCAATCTTCTGGCGAGAGATGCAATATAGGTTTCACAACCACCGCGTCTGGGTAAAACACTTTCGTAACAGAAAGCAATGTCCATAGCCGCCATCGTTCATTTCCCGAATAATCGTTTAAAATTCCTCATCTTATCTTTTATCGACATGATGAGTGAAAACCTTTATTTACCCGGGGTTTGAAGTCTGATTCCCTTTCTTTTTAAGGTTATGGGATCTGTATCTTTGCCATTTAAAACGTATGACCCAAAGCATAAGCGTATCCAAACGGGATTTTGGACCCAACTCTCTATAAAAGCGCCAGAATGTTATGCGATCTTTATTATCCACCCCCGAAATCTCGGAAGAATAAACAAGCTGGGCAAGATCCTTGATGCGCCAGATTTTGGAAGTCCATGGGTGGTGACCCAGTCGGTGCAAATCAATCATCCATACCTGATTTCGCCAATTGGGAATTTCAAAGGTGTATTTCTCGGGAATATAAAAATGACACAGGTATAAATCCTTGTGGAACCAATGCCTGTCATGCAGAATTCTGGACATTCTTGCCATTTCTGCGATCAAGGATTTCTTCCATTTTCGGAAGGTGATTTTGTCCAACCGTTTTTCTGCCAGGGGTATTGCTTCATGAAGCGCCAGCATCCCCTCTAATTCTCGTATGGCAAGTGCGCTTTGAAGCTTGTTTCCCGGTCCTTGTATTTCCAATACCGCCACCGGTTCAGGCACCTTTATTCCCAACTGTCTGGCCCATTCCAAATGCTGGTATTCCTGCAAAGCCGGTGACCAGGCAACATTAGGAAACAACCTGCCCATAAGACCATCCATTGCAGGTAGATCGTAATGCCGTTTTAAGTAAACCCGTAGGTCGGGCTTTCCATCTCCCGCCTCGAAAATCAATCTTCCAACCGAACGACCCTGCTTGGAATGAAAACGATCTGTAACACCCACATCCATGATGGAGTTGTACCATTCATCTCCAAAATAAACTTTCCAATCTTGTAAGGCGAAATGCTTGATATTTCTGTTGCCGGATTTTGTGGTGGTGATTTCATTGCCCGCGGAAACTGGTTCGGTCCATTGCGTTGTATTTTCCACGGAAGTCACCACGGTTGCGGAGGTGGAATTGGTTGGCGAGTTATGAATAGATTGGGCTTGGGATTGTGCCACATTTGGCTGACTGAATGAGTAGCCATGGAAACCCGCTTTTCCAGAATAGCCTTTCAAGAAAAATAAGATTTCGTCATTCGAGGTGCCCATCTTGCGCAACCATTTCCTGCAGGCTTTTTTGTCATGCATGGCCTTTTCAGGGTCTATGCCTGATGCATCCTGCAGGGCGTTTGCCGATGCGAGATATGGGGCAAGATTCATTTGCAGATTTAGCCTTATTTCAGGATCAAAACCATCGCGTATCACGAATCCTGCCTTGTGAATTCTGGAAAGTAGTTTTCCAACAGCTTCCAGAAGATACTTGCGTGATTCATCGTGTGAATTTTTGCGAATGCTTTCCTGAAGCCATTCTTCCAGTGATACTGAGCTAAGAGGTTCTCTGGTAAGCAAAAAGCAACCATGGTTGAACCCGTTGGTCTTCCTGGACCCTAGGGCAAGAATTTTCCCTGTCTGTACTCCATGCCGCTGCAATTTATAAAGGGTGGTGGCATTCCAATGCATTGGGGATTGAAAGGTTTTACGCCCCAGCAACTTGGTGAGAATTCCTGTTGGGTTTGAGAATCGTAGAAACTCAGCCCTGAGGATGCTGTTGCTGGCGATTTGGTGTTTCCGAATGACTTGGCGCTTTTTTTCATTCGCTTCAAAAGTTTTAGTAAGTTCATCAAGGATAATTTTGTCCTGGCTGTCCCAGGATGATGTGATGACAAAATGATCCCTGTCCTGGTAAATCCAGTTTTGTGCCTGAGTGGTACTGCTGGAGGAGTATCTTTTTTCGCGGATATGTCGCTTTTTTAAAAGTCGCTGGCATTCCTTTTCGATGGTTAAAGCCATGACACCCATCAAGGGGATGCTGTTATTGAAAGAGCAGTATTGGCTTGTTGCCTCAAGGTAACATGAAAGAAATGCCAGTCTTTCCAAGTTGGAAAGGCTGGTTTCCTCAATGGTTGCATGAAGTCTCGCAAGGTTTTCGCAGCGCACAACCCAGGGCAAATCCTGAATTCTCACGGACCGTTGCCAATCAAGAATGAAAACTTTTCTGCTTTCAGGGTTCACCAAAACATGCTTGGAATAAAGATCCGGATGACAAAACCCCAGGGTGTGCATCCTAGCCAAAGAGCATGCCAGTGCTCTTAAAACTTCCTTTTTCTGAGACCGACTGTGGTTTTCAGCAAGATAGGTTTTTAGTGTCACCGTATCGGGGATTTCCTCGGTGATGAGAAACGCATCCCCCTTGAAGGTGTTTCCAACCGCAATCCATTTTGGGGCGGGTATTCCCTCCCTCTCAAGTGTGCCCAGGACCCTGGCTTCATGAAGCATAAGGCGTTTGGGTTTCAGGTGCGCAAGCCAGCCTCTGCCCGCATATTCTTTTTTCATATAGGCATGGGTTGAGCCAGGCGGTTCCTGAAATTCCAATTTGCAGACATGCCTTTTCTTTTTCCAGCCATGGCCGGTAACCCGGAGTCCTTCCACATGAAAGATGCTTTCCGCGTTGTGGTAGTTGTTGCCGAGGAATATTTTTCTTTTGGAAGACCTTACCAGCAAATAGTCGGAGCGAGACGAGAAAAAGGTCGCCGAAACCCAATCCAAAGCCCAAAGGATGGGGTAAAAAATGGCTCCAATAAGTCTTAAAAATCCATCCAACAAGCTTCGATCTTCCTATCTTTTAGGATGCATTCCTTGCCATACGCAGGGAAGGTAGTTGGGAATCCAGTAATTTCATGGAAGCCGCAAGCACTTCTTGGGGCTCAAGTTCTTTCATGCAACGGTGGTCTATGGGGCAGGCTCTTTTCTGGCATGGGCCACAAGGTAGCTTCTTTTGAAGTTGAATTTCCAACGGATGAAAAGTGTCCGTCCACTCGATATGTGTGGGCCCAAAGAGCGATACTACCGGTCGATTAAATGCAGCAGCAAAGTGCCTTGGGCCACTGTCGGTGGTTACCAATAGGCTTGATCGTTTTACGCAGGCTTTTGTAAGTCCCAGGGAAAGTGATGGCATACCTGCTTCGGCCAGACACCTTACCAAAGGATGCGAAGCCAGTTGGGTGATTCGAAGGGCTAGTTCACTTTCTTTGGGACCACAAAGCAAAAGAATTCCTGCTCCGCGAAGGCGAACCAAATCACGGGCGAGGCTTGCAAAATGTTCTGCAGGCCAAAGCTTGCTGGCTCCAAAAGCGGCACCGGGGTTCAGGCAAATCACTTCAGAAAGTTCCTGAAAACCTGTGTTATTCCATACTTGTTTCGCCAGTTGATCTTCCGCATCGGAAACAAACAGCTCCATTTTGTGATTGGGTTGGCTGCAACCTGCCGTTGTTGCGAGAAGATTGTAGGCGTCAATGATAGGGGTTGGTAGAAGTTTACCTTTGCCATCCTTGATGGGTGGCAAAGAATCAGAAAGGAAAAATCCCCTGAAGTACCGATTGTATCCTATCACCCTCTTGCAGTTGCCAAGCCAAGCAATCAAAGCAGACCTGAAAGAGTTGGGAAAAACCACAGCAAGATCAATGGAATGTTTTCTCAGGGCCATGGCAGAATGCCACGTGCTTAATCCTTTTTTGCCACCCGTCAGTATGGTTTCATCGAACCAGGGGTTTCCATTCAGAATGGGCGCGACATAAGCCTTGGAAACAGCTATCATTTTTTCCGGTTGAAGTTGGTCATGCAAAGCGCGAATGGCAGGGGTGGCCATCACTGCATCGCCTATCCAGCCAGGTAGAAAAACAGCAATTTTCATACTGCTGTCTCCAAGGTTGGGAAATGTAAGGCCATTATGCGGCACCAAGTCTTTCAAGGATAGTGGTGGTGGAGTAGCCCTGCTTCAGGTTTGCAAGATGGACTCGTCCGCCGTAGCTTTCCACAAAAGATCCACCGACCACCGTGTCTTTGTGATAATCAGCACCCTTTACAAGCACATCAGGCTTTATGGATTTGATCAGATCCAGTGGGGTGCTTTCCCCAAAGATGGTTACAAAATCAACGGCCTCAAGACCTGAAAGCACGGTTATTCTTGCATCTTCACGATTTATTGGACGTTTTGGGCCCTTAAGGGACCTGACACTATCATCACTGTTCAAACCAATAATCAGAAGGTCACCTTGGGCCCGGGCCTCGCGAAGATATTGGACATGCCCTGCGTGCAGAACATCAAAGCAACCATTGGTAAATACAATTTTCTGTCCAAGCTTTCTTCGGTGTTCAACTTCGGTTACCAAGGCATCCCTGGATCGAAGTTTCTCCATGCCTGTTGAGGTTTCAGCTTTCGAGGCAAAGCCTGATTTGGCGAGATCTTCCAGGATTTCCTGGCGAGTCACAGGAACCACGCCGATTTTTTCAACCTCCAGGCCACCCGCGATATTAGCAAGGCGGATTGCCTGGGAATAGTCCGCGCCTGAAGCCAGAGCCATTCCTAGTACTGCCATCACCATGTCGCCCGCTCCAGTGATGTCGTACACCTGTCGAACCCTGGTTGGGAAAATTTCCAGTGTGCCATCCTGATGCGCCAGGGCCATGCCTTCTTTGTCTAACGTGATGATGCCTGCTTCCATATCAAGCCGTTCCCTAAGGATGGTGGCAGCTTGAAGCGCTTCCTGGTTGGTGTTGATGTTTCTTCCCGAAGCCAGGCTTGCTTCCAATCTGTTGGGGGTCATGGCGGAAATGCCGTGGTATTTCCGGTAGTCTGATCCACGGATGGGGTCTGCGACAATTCGTTTGTTTTTCGCCTTGCAGGCATTGATCAAATCGGAAAGCAGGCCTGGGGTGCATACGCCTTTGTCATAATCGCTGACAAGCACAATGTCGTATTCGTGCAATCGTTGCAGAATCATTCCGGAGAGTTTTTCTTGAATGGGTTTGCTCAGATGGTTGCGCACTTCGTAATCCACACGAATCATCTGCTGGGGGTGCTTGTGCTGTGCTTTGCCAATGTAACGCTCTTTCACCGTGGTTGGTCTTTCGGTGTCGGTAAGTACCAATTCTGAGTTGATACCATTGTCCAGCAGCATTCCACGAACCCGCTCCGCATCCGCATCTTTACCCACCACGCCGGCAATGTGTACTCTGGCGCCAAGCGCTGAAAGCATCATCGCGACGCTGCTTGCCCCACCCAGGCGCTCTTCGCGCTTTTGGGCGCAAAGAAGAATCACTGGGGCTTCCTGGCTGATGCGTTCGGCATCACCCCAGATGTAACGATCAAGCATCAGGTCGCCAAGTACCAAAATACTGGGGGTACCCAGGTGATTTACAAGTTCCACAAGGTCTTTTCCCGTTGCGGAATCTTCAGGCTTTACCAGTCGTGGTTTGTTGCTAAGTGACATGTTTGCACCAGTTACGCTGCCTTGGATTCTGAAACTGAATTCTTTGCCGCCAATGCCGCGGATGTTGCAGCATGGAGAAGGGGAATCATCAATTCGTGATGGCCGGTGATTTCAATTCCCTCGGCGCTGGGGCGGTTTAAAACATTGACTGTGCTTCTGTAGCGTGATTCCTTGTCCAGGTTTACAGTTACAAAGCCATCCAGGGAATACCCGAAATTCCGGGCGACGCTTACCGCTTTCAAAAGAACTTCCGGCATGATGACCGCGCTGCCAAGGTTCATCCATATGCCTTCAGCCATGGTGCTTACCACGGTACAAAGGATTCGGAAATCGGTGAGGCTGGCTTCTCCGATGGCTGCGCCACTTAAGTGAGGATGCATGTGAACGATATCTGTGCCCAGGGCCACATGCACTGTGGCGGGAATTCCAAGATGGTGGGCAGCAAGCAACAGGCTTGATTCGGGTGATTTGCACTTTCTTTCAGCAAGCATGTTTCCAACCGCCGCCCCAAGCCCGGTCTTCTCGTCAGAACCGCGCCTGCTGGCAAGTGCGAAGAAATCCGCTGTCTCCCGGGCCATGCCAAAAAGCCCGTGGTGCAGTGTGGTTCCAACATCCTCACTGGTTTTGCCTTCGATCCCAAGTTCCACATCATGGATCGCCGCGGATCCATTCATGGCGATCGCGCTAATGAATCCTTTTTCCATCCAGTCGATCAGATAGGGGGCGCAACCAGTCTTGATCACATGGCCACCGATGGCAGCAACAACAGTTTTGCCTTGGTCGCGTGCCCTTAAAAGATGGTCCCGGACTCGTCGAATGCTTTTTCCCGCCAGTTGATTTGGCAGGGAGTTAAGAAACTCGCTTATGGAACAATCATCCTGCACCGGCTTTCCCAGATCTTCCTTGAACACCTTTGATGGTCTGGAGGCAAGATCGTAGGTTTTTAAACCTGAAAGATCAAAGGGTTGAACGTTTTTCTTAAACATACTGTTCTCCTTCCGTGAATCGGGCCGAGAGATGTTTACCGCGGACCTTTTCATTGATGATTTGCCTGAGTTCTTCCTCGCCTTTGCGGATATTCATTTGAATGGAAAGCGCATAAAGTGGGTAATTCGCAAGGGATGCCGTTTGAAGTTTCACAAGGTCTTTTTCAGAGGTTATTAGAAAATCAAAATCGTTTCGATTTGCATCAGCCCAATCGATGATTTGTTCCACATCTGTGGATGTGTAAGGGTGATGGTCTGGAAATATTTTCGAATCCACTATGATCGCGCCCAAAGATTCCAAAGTTGTGAGCATGGATTGAGGATTGCCCAAACCACAAAAGACAAGCAGTTTGCTGCCTTTGAGTTTATCCAATGGCAAAGGCTCATTCTGATAGCGAACGCAATCTTTTGGCTCGTGGGTTGCCTCGCAGATGGTGATTGTGCCTTTGATTCGGTGGATTTGGTTTTTAATTTTTTCCAAAGTGGTTTGATCCACTTGATCCACCCTTGTAAGCACAATGATGTCTGCCCTTCGAAGCCCATGGGTAGTTTCACGCAGGGTGCCTCGAGGCAGTAAATGGTTAAAACCCCAGGGATTGGTGGAATCCAAAAGGAGGATATCCAAATCTCTTCCAATTCTTCGGTGCTGAAATCCATCATCCAGGATCAATATTTCGGCTTCGAGTTCTTCAATAGCTGTGTGTGCAAGGGATGTCCTGTCCGGGCCCTGCAGATGTGGAACATCCGGGAGATGTTCTTCGAGTAATAGTGCCTCATCATTTGCCCCGCCAGCGCCTTTGTAACCTCTGCTGAGTATTACGGGTCGCAGGTCCAAATCCCTGATGAATTTTGCCACCCATTCCACCATGGGCGTTTTTCCGGTTCCCCCTGCCGTCAGGTTCCCAACGCTGATCACAGGGATCGGAATATGGTTCGTCTTCAGAAAGCCGAGGTTGAAAAAAGTGTTTCTTAAGAAAGTGGCAAGACCATAAAACCAACTACAGATAAGGAATAAAAACCGCAGTAGAGAAGGGTAAACGCCATCAGCACTACCATTGGCCACTGATTGATGCCAATGAGCGATTGATATGTTGGTGGATTTTTTATTCCACGAACTGCCAGCGTTAATGGTCGCACAAAACAAGGGTTCCATCCCCCAAAGGCATCCTTGCCTTGGTTCAAATGAGGACAAATAGCCTGCAAGATGAACCAAGAGAACAAGTTATATTCTTTTGCGAAAGATTGTGTCAATGCTACCAAAGGAGATAAGGAGGTTAAGGAAAGGCAAAAAAACAGTAATAATTGGATGGAGGTTGAAAAAAGTTTGACAAAGTTATACGAGGCGATATCATTGGTATTATCTTATATTACTTTTTGGCTGGAGGCCTAAATATGCTTAAGAATAGCCGCCTTAAAGCTTTTACCCTTATCGAGTTATTGGTTGTGATCGCCATCATTGCCATTCTTATTGGTCTTTTGCTGCCTGCTGTGCAGAAAGTTCGGGAAGCCGCGGCTCGGCTTACCTGTTCCAATAATCTTAAGCAAATTGGTTTGGCGCTAATGAACTATGAGAGTACCTACAAAGTTTTTCCTGCTGGTTATTACTGTAATCAGCCATTGGGAATTCCCAATGGCTTTGACCCTGATCAAGTATTCAACCCTGGTTGGGGTTGGGGCGCAGCCATTCTTCCATTTTTAGAGCAAGAAGCCTTGGCTAAAACGGTAGATTTTAAAACCATGAGCGTAACTTCGAACAACGCTGCGGTCAGGGCTTTTCGCGAAACTGTTTTGAAGAATTACATTTGCCCTTCGGATTCTGATGGAGTTAGCAAATTTCTTGTAAATGGGGCCAACATTCAAGTTGCAAAATCATCCTATGCGGGTGTGAACGGTGGAGAGGAACTTGCGGCAATTGATCCTGCCCTTGGCGTTGGAATGTTCGTGAGAAATCGGGGGATTTCCATCGGTGAAGTGACAGATGGTTTAAGCAATACCATTTTCATAGGTGAAAGAAGTTCAAGGTCTGCCAATCCAACCATCGGAATTATGGGAGTTTGTACTTGGGTGGGAGCGGTTCCCGGCGGTGACCTTGACGGTGAAACCACCTCATTACTAATTCTTGGCCATACTGGAATTAACGATGCGGCCACAGGTGAAATTGCACATACGCCAAATAAACCTCAACCGGATGGATCCTTTCATGCAGAGGATTTCACAAGCAGGCACTCTGGCGGCATCAATTGTCTTCTAGGAGATGGTTCGGTTCGATTTATTACCAATAATATTGATCCCAAAACATGGGAAAAGATTGGAACGCGCGCTGGTGGTGAGGTTGCAGGAGATTTCTAAAGCTTGTTTGGACCTTCCGGGAAGCCATGCGAAAAATAATAGCGATTCTGTCTGCCACGCTGATTGGTTTACTTGGATGTGGCGGCGAGGAAAAAGCCAATTTCAAGGTAAGCGGTCAGCAATTTATAGCCGTGGATTTCAGTAAGGATGGCTCTATCCTTGCCGGGATTGGTAAAGATGGAGCTATTAATTTTTGGGACCCAATAAAACAAAAACAAATTCTAGTGGTCTCCGCAGGGGATAAAAGGCCAACCACATTGGCTTTTAATCCGGATGGAAAAACGCTCGCGCTGGGGCACCTTGATGGCGACATCAGGCTTATAAAGACGGACGATGGTGAAGAGTTACAGACTGTAAAAACTGGTAATGGCCAGATAAAGTCCATGTCTTTTTCTGGTGATGGAAAATACCTTGCCCTGGCCAGAAAAAGTTCTTTGGAAATTCTTCCCAGTTCTAGCTTCAAAAAAAGTCAAAGCTTTAATTGTCCTTCAGCGATTGATGCTGTTACCTGGACGGTTGATGGCAAAACAGTTCTTGCGGGATGCTCTGATAATAACATCTATTTGTT
Source organism: Planctomycetota bacterium (assembly GCA_041180805.1). Taxonomy (GTDB): domain Bacteria; phylum Planctomycetota; class Planctomycetia; order Gemmatales; family Gemmataceae; genus JBEGQX01. The sequence continues at coordinate 62,414 of JBEGQX010000365.1, read as the reverse complement.
CGCGCTAGATGGTGGAAAAAGGCTTGCCTTAAAAGGGCATAAAAAGGCAGTTTCTGCTGTTTGCTATTCCCGTGAGGGGAAAATGCTGGCAAGCGCTGACCGTTCCGGAAGAATTCGAATCTGGCCTAACCCGGATAAAAGTCAGGATTCCAAGGAAATTAATGCTCATGCGGGTGCGATTACTTCCATAAGTATTTCGCCAGATGGTGAAACTATCGCATCCTCTGGTACGGATAATTTGGTTAAAACATGGGATTCCAAGTCCGGTGAAAACTTGCAAATTTTTAAAGGTCACAAAAATGATGTCCGGGGCGTTGCATTTGCGCCAGATGGAAAAACGGTTGGAAGCGCTGGCTTGGATGGCACCATAAAGCTTTGGGAAATTAAATAGATCCTTATTCCCTTTTCATTATTTATTATGGTTACAAGCATTTTTACCGCCGGTTAATCGCTTGTAATAGCAAGTTCTGTTGCAATTTTTTTCAAATTCAAATATGAAGAAATGGTAAAGAAATGGTTATGTTTATTTGAAGGCGGTTAACAGCAATGGGCTTTTTGGTTTTTTGTAAAAAGCTGATTTTCATTCTGCCGGTTTTAATGGTGTTTGTTTCATCAGGGATTGCTTACCAATCCACCGGAAACCTCACCAATAAATCAGTGAAGGAAAAAAAATCCTTCATGGAAACCCCATTGAAAATCAGCCAGATAACTTTTTCCAAAGATAATAAATCCCTTGCGGTTCTTGCTGGAGATAGTTTGGTTTCTGTTTGGGATACGCATGATTGTAAATTACTGGCAAAGAGAATTTTTGAAAAAACCCCCATAACAACTCTTGCTTGGAATTTGGAAAGCGATGAATTGCTGGCAGGTACCAATCATTCCATTCTGATGAGGCTTTCTTCATTAGACCTGATTTGTCAGGAAAAAATAAAAACCCCTCTTGAGGTAATTTCTCATGTGGTGAATTTTGGAAGACCATGCCAGTTTGGTGTTATTGGTGCATTTCATAACATTGCCTGCGCAATGAAGCCCAGCTTTTTTTTTGCGAATGGGGTTGAGCACGAGTTAATGGAAATTCACCCTGGTGATAGTTCTTTTACATCATTGCAACAAACTGGTTCAGGGTTTTTTGCAGTCACTTCGATGGGTGATCTTTATGAGTTAAATCACCTTCTGGAACATGATTCAAAGCCTATTATTTCGCTTAACCGGCCGGTTGGGGTTATCAAGGCAGGAGGGGGTAAAATTGCCTTGGGTTGTGACGGCGGTTTGATTTGCCTTATAAACCAAAATGATTCTTTGGAAGTAAAAAACCTGATGATTTCCAATAAGCCGATAAGGTCCTTGGAGTTGACCAAAGATGGAAAAACACTTTTTGTTGCGCTGGGGAATGAAAAAATTCAGGTAATTGACGTTGAAACCATGCAACCACGAACCCAATTGGTTTCTGTTCAGGAAATGATAGCCTGCATGGCATTAAGCGAGGATAGCAAAACTCTTGCGGTGGGTACCAGTCAGGGTTCCGTGGTGCTGTGGAACCTTGAGGATTTGCAGGTGAAAACCATACTGCCGGCCGGATCACAGTCGCATACTAACTAAATAACTCATCGATTGGATTACCCTCGGGCAACATTACATGCGGCCTGCCAGTGTGGTCCATGTAAGAAGTTTTGTAATCCATTCCAAGGTGCCTGTAGATTGTGGCTAGAACATCCTGGGGAGTCTTGCGGTTGTCCTTGGGCAATGCGCCTTTGGCATCAGAGGCTCCCACAACCGTGCCACCTTTAACGCCACCACCAGTGAAAGCCGCAGACATTACATATGGCCAGTGATCCCTGCCTGCATCCTTATTTACCTGGGGTGTTCGGCCAATTTCTCCCCACGCTACCACAAGTGTGGAATCTAATAGACCCCTTGCTTCCAAATCTTCAACGAATGCCGAGTAAGCGAGATCCCACCTTGGAAGAAAACCACGCTTTTGAGAGTCAAAACCCTGCTTGTGGAAATCCCACCAACGCAAATCCACTGTCACAAGCCTTACACCAGCTTCAACCAGCCTTCTGGCAAGAAGCATTCGTTGTGCCCAATTTGGTGCCCCGCACCTTTGAGGATCTTGTGGGTCAAAGGCTGGCATGAAGCCATAGCGTTCCCTGACACTTTGAGGCTCGCTATCCAAATTGAAGGCAGCTTGTGCCTTTCCACTAGTAAGAATATTGATCGCCTTTTCCTGGAATTCGCCGATATTCTTCATATTCTCTCCGATTTCAGGAGAGTTTAAGTCGCCAAGTAGAGAATTTCTTTCTTTCAATAACGGTCCTGTAACACCTTCAGCAAGTGTGAAGTTGGGTATTTTGAATGGTCCAGAGGATGCTGGGTCAGCTTGAGTTTCAAAAGCAGCATATGCTTTACCAAGCCACGCAGACCCTGTGCCTGGCACATTTTTAGGGATCATTACATAGGCTGGCATAGAGTGATCGAGATGCTGAAGTTGTTTGGCAGCATAAGAACCACAAGACGGCATCACATTGACATCCGGCATTGGCCCGCTTCGGTAGCCTGTAAAGCAAATCTGATCTCCATCAGAATGGCCAACATTACCATCTTCATTACGGTGAGCCAGACTCCTGACAATTGCCCATTTATGCATGATTGCCGCTGTTTTCGGCAAAAGTTCGGAAACCTGAATGCCTGGAACACTTGTGGCTATTGGTTTGAACTCGCCACGTATTTCAACCGGGGCTTCAGGCTTTGGATCCCACATATCGTGCTGACTTGGACCACCACGCATCCACAAGATTACAACCGATTTTTCTCGGTGAGTCTTTTTCCCCAGCGCGCTTGCCAAGGCTTCATGTCTTAACAGGGTTGGCAAAGACAAGCCAGCAACCCCAAGGGAGCCTACTCGAAGAAAATTTCTTCTATTTTGGCTGACCACATTAAATTCTTTGCAAGCATTGCTGTAAAAATTGTTCAAGGAATAACCCCAAGGAGGAAATAAAGGGGGTGAAACATAAAAATTATACCATTTTTATCGGTCAAATCCAGCCAAAACATTTAGCTTGGGAGTGTCTTGCAAGATATAGCATAATAATGACTAAAACCTTGTAATCAGGGACCTCGATTTCATGGACGTTGTATTTTTGTTGTTTGGTATTTTGGCCGCCTATCTTTTTGGAGCCGTTCCATTTGGATTGTTGGTGGCCCGAATCAAAGGGGTTGATTTACTTCGGCAGGGAAGTGGAAATATCGGCGCCACTAATGTGGGGCGGGTGATGGGGCGGCGATATGGATTAATTGTTTTTCTGTTGGATTTACTTAAAGGAGCCATATCTTCCTGGGTTGGATTGAGGTTTCTAAGTAACCCTTTCGGAAGTGAAACATCTGGAATTCTTATGGGGGCCTCTGCTTTTGTAGGCCATTTATTCCCGATTTACCTTGGTTTCAAGGGGGGCAAAGGTGTGGCTACTGGCGCCGGGGTGATGGCGGTTCTGGTGCCAACGCCATTTTTGTTTGCCATTCTTACCTGGCTGGCAGCAGTCGCTTCCACAAGGATGGTTTCGTTTGGGTCCCTGGTATCCACCTTGGTTTTGGTGGTTCTGCAAGGTTCAGTTTTGTTCCTGCATTCTGGTCGAGCTGGAAATTGGGAATTGTTTTTCTTCACCCTGCTTTGCGGTGGTTTTGTTTGGATAAAGCACATTTCCAACATTAAACGCATATGCAATGGCACGGAAAACCTGGTTCAAGATTCATTGCTATGGCGCGGTTTGGAGAAATCCATGCTGCAGCTTGCCCTGGGTTTATGGATTGGTAGTTACGCATTCTTTACTTTTGTGGTTGGCCCGGGGGTTTTCAATTGGTTTGAAAAAGCTGTTTTGCAAGAAAACCCACCTTATTGGCTTGTAGTGCCGGAAGTTCTTAAACAGAAAGCCCCGGAAGGAATGCCAAACCCTTTGGCAAAAGAACAAGCCAGCAGATTGGCAGGATTGGTGGTTACACCAATTTTTAAAATATATTATCCCATGCAAGCGTGCTGTGCTTTTTTTGTTCTACTTTTGCTTCATGGAAAAGTATTTGTGAAAGACTTCAGGAAAGTTGGCAAAAGTTCAACTATTTTATTTTTTGTGGCTGCGATAATGATTCTTGCAAACTGGTTCCTTCTTGGCCCAACGGAAAAAGCGAGATTAAAAAGGGCCAACTCCACTGATGGATATGTTCTTGCTTCAGCCGAAAACAAGCCAAAGCTTGAAACAATTCTTAGTGACCGAAAAGAATTCGCAAAAATCCATGGAATCAGCCTGATCATAAATCTTGTTGCTGGCTTGGCACTGCTGGGTGGCGTTGTTTCCATCTCATTTCATGATTCTAGAAAAGCTATTCCTGATTCTTAATAAATGGGCGAGCTGATAGTAGATAATTATTGCCTCAAGCTTCATGGCACACTTGCCACCTCGCCGCCAGCACGGGTGGAAAGACTGCGCCAAATGGTGGGATCGATACTGTTGGACACAAAACGGATGGAACCATCGCAGAGTAAAATATTCACGCCGCCGGTGTGGTTGCTGCGTGCTGCTGTAAGCCCCTTGTTGTGACTGCCGTTTCCACAATCCCAAACACCTTTTTGATTGGGAGTGTAGTAATGGTTGTAAAGTGTGTTGCCATAGTGCCCGTTAATCCATTGTTCGCCCCGCCTTGGGTTCCATGTGCCTGCACCCCCGGAACATGCGGCTGGTGTGGGGTCGGTGCCGCCGGGTACTTCCAGAACGATTCTGCGCTGAGTTTGTTCATCGGTGGGCAAAGATGAAACAGGCACCCCAGTGCCGATGCTGCTTTCACTGAAAGCGACGGTGGAGGATAAACCATCGGTGATATCTGCAATTCTGGTGGGGATTTGTGCAAATACGCCATTGCTTTGGGCAATGGTCAGGTAACCCATGATGTTGCCGGTGGCATCCCATGTGACCCCGGTGCCTGTACAAGCAACATAACTAGTTCCAAAGTAGGAACTGCCTGAGATTTGTCCTGGGGATGAATCGCTGGGGCAAACCAAAATTTTAACCCCGTTTTTCGCAGCGCTATCATTTTGGGAGCCAACAGTAAGGGGGCCGTTGGGATCAATTAGGTTTTGCAGGCTTGCTTGTTCCAGAAAGGCCAGAAGCCTTGCGTGAGCAGAAACCACATTAGGGTAGGCGTTTCTGCCCTGTGGAAAAACCCCTAGCATGGATTCGTGGTTGTGCATGGCCAGTCCTAACTGCTTAAGATTGTTGGAGCAGGATAGCTTGGCTGCAGATTCTCGAACTTTCTGTACAGCGGGAAGTAGCAACCCGATCAGTATCGCAATAATGGCAATCACCACTAAAAGTTCAATTAGTGTGAATGCTCTTCTGCACCTTTCCAAGGTGGAAAGCATCTGAAATCTCCTAAAAATAAAAATGTAATAAACATTGATACAGGCCCATAAAGATGGGTCCTGACCATGAAACAAATGGAACTAGGAGATGATTGCTTTTGGAGGAGGAGTTTTAATTTCGGAATAAATTCTCGAGCTTAATTCGCAAAAACCTGGCAGCATAAAAAGTGTTCGCACGCCAAAAAATGATGGGGCAGGGGTTTCCACTGTCTGGTCTGTGCCGAGGTCATGAATAATTTGCAACCCTTTGCAGCGGTTTGAGGAAACAGGGTTTATCCAAGCAAAACTGAATTCTTCGGAAGAAAGTGGAACATCATCGGTTTTGAAAATTTCAGGGGCAATATTCGAAGAGCAGCAGCATCCATCAGAACAGCAGGCGTTTGAGCTTTTTGAACAGCAACAACCCATAATTAATAATGAGGAATTATTTTGATTATCGGAAAACGCTAATATAGGGCTTCCAAATGCTGAGATTACTTGGCCAGCCAGACAACCTGTCACCATTAATATGCGGAAGTAAATGGACATCTTTTGCCATATGAACCAAGTTGTTTTTCCTTAAATAATTTATCACCTTAAACGAATGGATCAACTTAAAACCCTTAAATTGCCTAGGCTTTCATGCTGCCAAAGGATAGACAGTCAGTTCTTAAAAGGGCTTATTATGAGAAGACCTAGGGAAACCTCGATTTAAAAAGTAACCCAAAACTTTGTAATGGTAGGTTGGGAAACTTAAACAGGTTAATATTCGATATTCTGCCTTGACCTTAAAAATAACCAAGGTTATCACCCCCACCACGAATGTTTTAAAAGGTTTTATTGGGGGCATGGTTATGTCTAAGAAAAAATCAGGACTGCTTTCAGGTTTTATAGTCGTTGGTGCTCTTGCAGGATGTGGCAAGCAAGCTTCCAAAGAGCCTTTGGTTGGTGTAACCCCTACCACAACCAATAAGGTAGATGCAGTTCTAACCTCCAGTACAAAGCCCGAAGCGGCTTCTTCCAAAACAATTTCGACAGAGGAAGATCCTTTGCATATCCCTTTTGAAAAGGCAGCGCGTTTTGGTGATAATCCACCAGAAACTTGCCATCGTCCACCGGATGAAACGGTTTCCAAAAAGCCTGTGTATCGTATTTTTCAGAAGGTGCAGGATTCTTGGAAAGATATCCGCTTTAAGGATGCGCAAGGACGGGATATTGAATACATCGCCAAAGTGGAAACTACTCATGGTTCCATGGTTATCGAGCTAAATTCCAAACAGGCTCCAAATCATGTGCGCAACTTCATAGCCCTTTCCAAAGCTGGTTATTACGACGGCCTGTTTTTTGAAAAAAACCACTTTGAACAATCCGAGGAAGATCCAAATATCAAACTTGAACAGGTGCAGGCTGGTTGTCCCTTGGGCACTGGTGAGCCGGGTTACGGAAGCATTGGTTACTGGATGAACCCCGAATCAAGCCCTGAAGGAACTCATGCCGAAGGAACGATTGGGGCTTATTTTGATCTGGAACCTGATACCGCCGCTTGCCGATTTTATATTAATCTTACCAAGGCCCCTTTTATGGATGGTAATTACACCGCATTCGGCAAGGTGATTGAAGGCCTGGACCATGTTCGAAAAATATACAACGAACCAGTAAATCCTGAAGACAAAGATAAAGAAGGCTCCAGAAGGCTGGAAAAACCAGTTCAAATCTTGAAAGTGGTTATTCAGACGAAAAGTGATGTCAACAAGGTCGTTGCCCGCTAAGATAGTAGTGGAGTTATTCCCGGCACTGCTGGCCAATAAATGGTGCGGCGAGGCGCTGGGAGGGGCCCCACGCAATGGGTAGTTGTCAACCTGGTCAGGCCGGAAGGAGCAGCCATACGCAGCAAACCCTTGTGCAGTGGATTAGCCTCTTCCGGCGCCACGCCGCTCTTTTTCTAGCCAGCCAACCCTTTTCTGGTTTGCATGGCCAAGTCAAGTCAAAAAAACACTGAGAAAACCACCAAGGATCAATACACGGTCCTGGCGCGGAGGTACCGTCCCGGGGCTTTTCAGGATTTGATAGGCCAGGATGCCGTTGCCCAAGTTTTAACCAATGCCATCAATAACAATCGGGTGGCGCATGCCTACCTGTTCACGGGGGCACGCGGGGTGGGGAAAACCTCCACTGCCAGAATTCTGGCCAAGGCTTTAAACTGTGAGAAGGGCCCAACCACATCCCCTTGTGGAACCTGTTCCATTTGCACTGCCATTTCCACCGGAGAGGATGTTGATGTCCTGGAAATTGATGGTGCCAGCAACCGCGGCATCGATGAGGTTCGCGAGATTCGCAATAATGTGCAATATCGCCCAAGCAGGTCTCGTTACAAAATTTACATTATCGACGAAGTCCACATGCTTAGTGGCCCTGCTTTCAATGCGCTGTTGAAAACGCTTGAAGAACCACCCGGTCATGTGAAGTTCATCTTTGCCACCACCGAAGTTCAAAAGATTCCGATCACCATTCTTTCGCGCTGCCAACGATTCGATTTTGTTGGAATTCCAACCCAGCAAATTGCCAAGCATCTGTCTGAAATTATTGACAAGGAAGGCTTGGAAGCGGAAAGCGCTGCCGTGGAGCTTATCGCAAGGCGGGCGGGTGGATCGATGCGGGATGCCCAATCGCTTTTAGATCAGGCACTGGCGTTTTCCACTGGTAAACTCACCAGGGATGAGGTTCACCGCCTGATTGGCATGGTAGATGAAGAAAGAATTCTTGAACTTGCGGAAGCGGTTATTTCAGGTAATGCTGCCGGTGTGTTGGCCCAGATGGAAAAGGCATGCGAACGTGGTTTACAGATGGGAGAACTGGTAGAGCAACTTTTAACCTTCTGGCGAGATATGATGGTGCTTAGCAGTTCGGGTGTCCTGCCGGCCGATACCATGATTTCTTCGGGGAACAAGCAGCGATTTTCAGAACTGACAAAGTCGGTATCGCTTGACAACATTTTGGCTGCAATGGATGTGCTATCCCTGACTCGTTCCCGCCTAAAGCATACACATCAACCCCGAACCATGGTCGAACTGGGTTTGATACGGGTTTCCCGCCTGAAGGATTTATTAAATGTTTCCCAATTAATAACCCAACTTCAATCCGGAACTATGCCTGGCGGCAGCCCTGCAAGGCCTCAGATTGTTGCCCCCCCCGAGGGCTTAAAAAAAAAGTTCCTGACAGAACCTAAAATTGAAATCCTTGCGCCAGGGGAAATACCCCTGAATGGCCTGACGGAGGAGAATCTTCCATCCATCTGGATGCAGGTCATTCAAGGCGTGGGTCCCATGCTGGGAAACGAGCTTAAAAAAGCCGGTTTCCCAAGTATTGCCGGTTCAAATGCCCTAGTGCTTGAATTTTCCAGGGAATATAATCTGGCTATGGAACTTTGTCAGGAACCTGGCAGGACCAATCGAATTCAGGAAGTTTTATTGAAAATTACCGGCCAATCCTGGCAGGTTAGGATGTCGTTGGGAACGGGTGCGGTAGTCCCGGTGCCATCGCCATTACTCCAGCCCGTGGCCGAGCAGGCGCCTCCCAAGCCCAGGGAGAATACAAAACTGATTGCGGAAAAAGATCCCATGGTTCAAAGGGCCCTGGAAGTTTTAAACGCCACAATTGTCCGCGCCGATCAAGGTTTTGGGGTGTATCCACCCAAGGATAAAAAGACGGACGAGGAAGAGGAGTAAGGATGTTCAAGGAAATCGGACAGTTTGCAAGCCTGATGAAAAACTTGCCTAAAATGCAAGAACAGGCAATGGAAATGCAAGGCAAGCTTGAAAAGATAACAGCGCAGGGTGATGCTGGTGCCGGGCTGGTGGCCGTAAAAGTGAATGGTAAATTTGAAATGTTGTCCTGTCGGATTTCTGATGATGCCTGGAAAATGCAGGACCGGGATTGTCTGGAAGAATTGATTCGTGGTGCCACGAATCAAGCCATGGCAAAAGTGCGAACTCAAATTGCTGAAGAAACCGGAAAACTTGCACAATCGCTGGGCCTTCCGGGTGGTTTCCAGTTACCCGGAATGGGATAATCAAATCTGAGGCATAATTGAGTGCGTTGATGGATCAACAAGCTGGTGTAATAGCGAGATTGATGCAAGAACTTGGCAAACTGCCGGGCATAGGTCCGAAGTCCGCAGAGCGCCTTACCCATTATTTGCTTGGAGCGGATCGCAAAGATGTACTGGCCCTTGCCGAATGTTTGCGCGCCATCAAAGAATCCATCCGCAATTGCAAGACATGTTGTAACCCCACCGAGCATGACCATTGTCATATTTGTTCGGATCTAAGAAGGGATCCCACCCTTATTTGCATTGTCGAACAACCCAGAGATCTAGGGGCGATGGAAAGATCCGGAATTTATCGCGGAGTTTATCATGTTCTGCATGGCAGGCTGGCCCCATTAGATAACATGGGCCCAGACCAATTAACCATCGATCGCCTTATGGACAGGGTTGCTGGTGGTAATGTCCGCGAAATTATCATGGCAACGAACCCGAACTTGGAAGGTGATGGAACAGCTCTTTACCTTTCCAGTATTCTTGCGCCCACGGGGGTTAAAATAACCAGGCTGGCCCGGGGATTGCCCAGTGGTTCCGGGTTGGAGTATGCCAGCAACCAAATTCTTGCGGATGCTCTCGAAGGGCGTCAACAGTTATAGAATAATAAGTGGATAATATTGGGCTTGGGGATTTGTCATGCGTCTAGAAACCTCCATGGGACAGCGAATGAGCCAGGAAATGCACCTGGCTCCTCGTATGATCCAATCCATGGAGATTCTGCAGATGCCCATCATGGCACTTGAGGAGAAAATCCAACAGGAGCTTCAGGAAAACCCTGTGCTGGAGCTTACACAGGATGCGGATGAGAACTTTTCCGAAACGCCTGAACCTGCTGAAAGCCCTGAAGATTATGCGCCGGAATCCAAGGTTCTGGACATTGATACAAGCGGGCAGGCAGAATCGGACTTTGAACGCCTGGATAGTATTCCCGATGACTGGAAAGAATCATTCTTTGATGATCATCGGCCATCGCGGGCAGCCAGCGAGGAATATTCCGACCGCAAGCACGATGCCATGCAAAACATGGTTTCCAGGCCACAGTCGCTTGAAGAATACCTGATAGACCAGCTTGCATTCATGGATATCAAGAAGGATATTCGCAAGCTTGTGCATCTTGTGATTTCCAACCTTGATGATGGTGGATATCTGAAGCTGGGAATAGATGAACTTTGTGCGATGGTTGATCCTGCCGCTTCCACGGATGCCATCGAAGAAGCAATCTACATAGTTCAGGGGCTTGAGCCTTTGGGGGTTGGGGCGCGGGATCTTTCCGAATGCCTGCTGCTTCAGCTTACCCCCGATACCGAACATGGCGATGTGGTTCGTTCACTGATCAATAATCACTTGGAAGATATTCGCCACAACCGGATTCCCGCCATTCAAAAATCCACCGGATTTGAACTGCCAACGATCATGCAGGCGATCGAAGTGATCAAGAAACTCAATCCAAAGCCTGCGGCGGATTTTCATGCAGGCAACATTCCCTACGTTGTCCCTGATATTGAGGTTCTGCAAGATGAAAATGGCGAGTATATCGTAAAGCTGGTGGATGACCTTTTGCCTAATGTCCAGCTTAACAAGGGATATCTTGCGGAATGTAAAAACAAGGCTACAGATCCGAAGGTCAAGGAGTTTCTTCGACCCAAGATTCAATCTGCCCAGTGGTTGCTTGAAGCCATTGAGCAGCGCAAGAACACTCTTCGCAAAGTCACCCAGGCAATCGTGGAACGCCAGAAAAGCTTTCTGGATTCCGGCCCGGAATACATGGAACCTTTGAAAATGCAGCAGATTGCTGATGTTGTTGGTGTGGATGTATCCACCATTAGCAGGGCGGTGGATGACAAATGGGTTCAGACGCCCCGCGGAGTTTTTCCTCTGAAAAGGTTTTTTGGCGGTGGCACCCAGAATGCCAGTGGTGAGGATATTGCGTGGGAAAAGATACGCAGGAAACTGTTGGACGTGGTTGCCAGCGAAGACAAAACCAATCCGCTGTCAGATGAAGACTTGGTTGAAAAATTACAGGCGGACGGTTACCCAGTAGCCAGAAGAACCATTACAAAGTACCGAAAGATGTTGAATATTCCCTCGTCCCGCGAGCGGAAAGACTGGAACGGTTAAGGCTTTCCTATCCCTGCTTGTGGAAACCCTCGGGTGTTTTGCCTTCGGGAAAATAAACATCCCTGTTGGGCCTGCAACCCGGGGAATGAACATCCAACATATCCAGACCCTCGGCAAAGGCTTCGAACGCATGCCGGGTGCCCGGTGGAAGTCGCAGGAAAATCCCCGGTTTCAACTCAAATGGCTTGCCATTCAGGAAAGCTATCCCGGAACCTGATAGGACATAGTAAAGCTCCTCGGCTATCTGGTGATAACTTGTGGAGGTTTTGCTGTTGGGTTGAATATGAACTCGATAAGCGGTGGTTTTTCCCTCTTCTGGAAGGTCAATCAATGTCTCAATTCCATAAGGCCCAAGTTGTTGGATGTTGGTGCTGACCCCCGATTGCACGCAAAGGATTTTTTGTTCGGTTGATTCTTGCACTTGGTTAAACTCCAAATACTTTCTCAAGTGCCTTGCGCATTACGGAGGGGTCCGGGTCGATGCCGGTCCAGTGTTTAATTCCAATAACTCCCTGGTTTACCAGCATTCCCAATCCATCTAGAACTTTGCAACCAGCCTTACGGGCATCCCGCACAAGGTTGGTTTCTGGTGGATTGGGAATTACATCCGCAACCACCATTTCAGGCCTTAATGAGGCGGTATCAAAATCCAGTCTGGCATTCACATCCGGGAATAATCCGATGGAAGTTGCGTTGATCACAACATGGGTCTGGGTGGGGACTTTGAAAGTGGTTTTCCAAGGAATGAAATCAACTTTTGCTTTTACTTTTTCTTTCAAAAGTGTTGCTAGTTCCTCTCCCCTTTGGCTTCCACGATTAACAATCTGAAAACCAGCGGCACCTGCAAGGGCTAATTCGACAGTTATGGCACGGGCTGCGCCACCCGCTCCGAACACTACAATATTCTTTCCCTTGGGATCCATCACCTCGCGTAGCGATTCCAGAAAACCCTTGCCATCTGTGTTTTCACCGATGAGTTTCCCGCCTCTGCGTACCACACAATTCACCGCGCCCATTACCGAGGCGGATTCCCCAAGGCCATCCAGATGCTGAATAACCGCAACCTTATGGGGTATGGTGCAGTTGAACCCGCGAAAACCCATTGCCCGGGCACCCGCGACAGCGGCTTTCAGGTCTGCGGGGTCCACTTCAATGGTAAGGTAGCGCCAAAAAAGGTTGTGGTGGGCGTAAGCAGCCTCGATCATTGCCTGAGTCGGGTTCTCCGCCACGGGTTTGCCGAAGCATGCGGTAAGTTCTTGTTTGAAGTTTAATTCCTTTGTCATGATATTTTTCCAGACCAGTTATTTAAGCGATTGCAAGGGAGCGAGAGTTATTTCCATGATTTCCTCCGCACCTTCCCGATCCACCACTACCTTGACTGTATCCCCAACCTTTTTGGAATCAAGGTACAGGTACAAATCCTTTAAGGTTTGAATCACTTGTTCATCGATTCGGATAATAAAATCTCCTGGGATAACTTTTCCACTTCTTGCCCTGCTGGCACCTTTTATTCCTGCTTTTGCAGCGGGGCCTTCAGGCAGTGTTTCCAACACCATGACACCTTTGCTTCCCAATTGCTTTGCAAGGTGGTCGGGGGCAAGGGTGACCCCCAAGGCGGGTTTGGTGATTTTTCCATGGCGGATCAATTCGGGGACAACCCGGTTCACTTCGTCCACCGGAATGGCAAAACTGATGCCGGCGGAATGCCCTGTGGAACTTGCGATAGCAGTGTTCACACCAATTAAAAGGCCGGCACTGTCCAGTAGTGGACCGCCGGAATTACCAGGATTGATCGCTGCATCCGACTGGATCACATTTTTGATGGGCCGCTTGGTTACAGAATCGATTTCCCTTCCCAGTGCGCTGATGATGCCCGTGGTAAGGGTCTGATCCAGGCCAAAAGGGTTGCCTATCGCAAAAACTTTCTGGCCCACCTGTAAATCTTCCGATTTGCCCACTGGTATGGGCTTAAGTTTGGATTTGGGTGCATCAACCTTTAGAACGGCCAAATCTTTGTCCGCGTAGTACCCGACCATTCTTGCAGGATAGGTGCTATTGTCGGAAAAGGTGACTTCCGCAGCATCGGCGTTTTGAATGACATGGAAGTTAGTTACAATGTGCCCGCCTTCATCCCAGATAAAACCCGAGCCAGTTCCCTCAGGTACTTGTTGAACATTCAAGCTGAAAGCACTGCGGCGGTTTGCAAGTGTGGTGATATGAACCACACATTGCTTGCTACGGTTGTATAGTTCGATGGTGGATTTTTCATCCTCGGCGAGGTTGCCGCGGGGGACCACTGTCCTGGCATTACCATATTTTCTTGCGTCCTCATTTGTCCCTGGAAATTGCAAACGCCCCGTGAAGTACAAGCCTGCCAGGATAAATGGCATCAACAACGCCAGAACTGAAATTACAACCAAAGGTATAAGGTACTTCGGAGGTGAGCCCTGATTATGTTCTGGATAATTCTGCATAGTTTTTGCCCTGAAAGATCAGGAATAAAGACGACTGATTACCCTTCCCCTGCTAATGGGGGATGACCGGTTCAATAAATCATGATAGTCCCCTGATGGATCGACTCCAAGGGCATCAAAAATGGTTGCATGAATATCCATGGGGGAAACTCGATCCAATGTTGGGTAAGCCCCCTTTGCATCAGTTGCCCCGAGTATGGCACCTTTTTGGACTCCTGCTCCGGCAAATACCACTGAATAAGCGGCAGCCCAATGCTTTCTTCCGGGGGTGGCTCCGGCAAAGCGTGGTTCTAATGCAACCAGGGGGGCCCTGCCAAATTCCCCCATGCACACTACCAGCGTTGTTGCAAGAAGGCCGCGCTGGTCAAGGTCTTCAATTAGTGCGGAGAAACTCTGGTCAAAGCGAGGCAAAAGCCGATCCTTCATGGCTTCAAAAATATCGTTATGAGTGTCCCATCCATATTGATCGGTTAAATCTGGTTCCTTGTCCTGGCCCCTTATGTTGCCATTCCAAAATACCGTGATCCAGGGAATACCCTTTTCAACAAGCCTGCGGGCGAGAAGGCAAGACTGACCCGAGCGATTTCTGCCATACCTGTTTCGCACAGATTCTGGTTCGGAAGATAAATCAAATGCGGAGCGGGCGATGGGATTACTGATGAGTTGATAGGCTTGTCTGTAGCGCTGGTCGTAATCGAGAAGGCCGGGAGTTTTCTCCCAAGTTTTTTGGTGCTGTTCAAGGGCATCCCTAAGTAATTGTCTTTTTTGCAGGCGAACAACGGGCAGTTCATCCCGGGTTTCCAAAGCTGGCAGTGAACGTTCGGGAAATTCGGGATCGACCTCCAGGGGTTCCATCACCCTGCCCAAATATCCTGAACTTTGCCCCGGGCTTGGAAGTTCCGGAACAAGCAGAGGCCCGTTAAGATGCACGGATGGGAATCCAAAGGGTGCCTCGGGTTTTAACCTGCGAAAAATACTGGCAAGCGTTGGAGGGTCATCAGGCTTTGGGGGCGGATTTGCTGATTTTTGAACATGAAAGAGGCCGGTAAGGCTTAAATAGCAGGCCGAACCATGGTCGGTATCATCGTGGCTCACGCTTCGAAGCACAGTAAATCGATGCGACTGCCTGGCAATTTGAGGCATATGTTCGCCAAAACGAAGCCCCGGAGTTTTTGTGTTAATGGTTGAAAAAGCACCACGAACCTCGGCTGGGGCATCTGGCTTTGGATCCCACATTTCCAACTGGCTTTGCCCTCCACCACAGAAGAGCACAATGACGGATTTTGCCTTGGCCGGCTTTGTGGGGACGAATCCATGGAGATTCCCTGTAAGCCCTGCCATGGGTATTCCAAGGGCCATGAATAATCTGCGATTCAGTTGTTGTCCTGCTTGGAACATCAGCATGGTTTCACCTTCAACAAGTTTACCCAAGTTAGTTTTTGGGGTCGAGCGGATTGGCAAAAACCCGGATCGAATCTTCAAAAAGTTTGACTGGTGTGAGGTTCCAAGCCATGATGTCTTCTCACGCCTTGGTAATCAATTTTTGAAAGGAGAATCATGATGCGTGGAAAATTTGCCGGATCCATGACCCTGGCTGTAATCCTTTTTGGATTGGTCTCTTTCGCGAATGCGCAAAGCAAGGAGAATACCGCCACCAAGCCCGCTCCAAGGGATAAGAATTGGGAAAAGCGCCATGACACATTTGTGCAGATCGCAAAACGTGGCAATGTGGATCTTCTGTTCCTGGGAGATTCCATTACCGATGCCTGGGGAGGTGAAGGCCACAGTGATAAAGCCTCTGGCAGCAAGCTTTTTGCTTCCAAGTTTGTGCCTTTGAAAGCTGCCAATTTCGGAATTGGCGGGGATCGTACCCAGCATGTTCTCTGGAGGTTGCAGAACGGGGAATTGGATGGAATTCAGCCCAAGGTTTTGCAGTTGATGATCGGTACGAATAATTCCAACAACATGGACAACACCTCCGAGGAGATCGCAGATGGTATCAAGGCAATTGTTGCCGAGGTAAAAAAGCGCTCACCCAAGACCAAGATTCTTCTTTTGGCCGTGTTTCCCCGAAATACCGCAAAAGATGAAACTGCCCGCAAGACCCAGAAAGATAAAATTGACAACATTAACAAGATGATTGCAAAGCTTGATGATGGTGGCAAAAGCGTGAAGTTCCTGGATATTGGTGGCAAATTCCTTGATGGAAATGGCGCCATTCCAAAGGATATTATGCCTGATCAATTGCACCTTAGCGAAAAGGGATACGAGATCTGGGCTAATGCCGTGGAAAGCGTAATTAAGGATCTGCTCAAATAATCGGAAGCCAAAACTATTAGAGCCGGGCCTTTAATCGGGCCCGGCTCTTTTTTTATTAAAACTGAAGTTTCAATTTTCCCAGCCGATCCACCGTTTCTTTCATCAGGGCATCTTCTTCCGCTTCATCCTTTGCGATATAGGTGACGGAAAATCTGAGAAACGCTCCCGCGTCATCCCATGGAACGCAGCACACCGATTGTTCCGTGATAAGAAATTGGGATGCTTCTTCCGCATTTGCAAAGGTTTGTCCGGTGCAGCCTTTTGGTGCCTTTGTATAAAGGAAGTAAGTTCCCTTGGGCATGGCAGCCTTGAAACCTACCTGGTTAAGGGCATCCACCAATTTTTTAAGCCTTCTGCGGTATTTTTCGCGAACTTGATCCCCAATTTCCGGGTGCCTTAACGCTTCGGCAGCGGCTTGCTGAATGGCCATAAACTGACCAGAATCACAATTGTCCTTAACATCCGCATATGCTTGAACAATTTTCGGATGCCCTGCTACAAAACCAAGGCGCCAACCAATCATGTTGAATCCCTTGGACATGGAATGCACTTCAACACCCACTTCACGAGCGCCATCGACCTGTAAGAAACTGAGCGGCGGTCCATCGTAACTAAGCAGCATATGGGCAGCATCTTGCACCACTACGATTTTGTTCTTATGTGCGAAATCGATAACTCGCTTGTAGAAATCCTTGGTGGCAGTCTGGCCTGTGGGACTGTTTGGATAATTGATTACCAGCAACTTGGCTTTTTCGCATACATCTTTGGGAATATTGTCCAAGTCCGGGTAAAAGTTATTTTCTTGCAGCAAAGGTAACCGATGAACCTTGCCTCCATAATATTCGGTATGGGTTCCGGCCACCGGATAGCCAGGAACTGTCATCAGAGTGATATCGCCGGGGTTAATGAATACCGCTGGCAACATGGCGTAAGCTGGTTTTGAACCAATGCAATGATTGATTTCAGTGGCAGGATCCAGAGTAACCCCGAAAACTTTTTGCATGAACTCTGCAGCGGCTTCCTTGTAAGCAGCTATACCATTGTCGGCGTAGCCACGATTTTCCACCTTATCCACTTCGCGCTTTAGGGATTCACGCACCAGCGGGGCTGCCATGTCATCATTTTCACCAATGCCAAAATCTAACAGCTTTCTTTCAGGATGAGCGGCAAGGGCCGCCCGTTTTGCCCTCTTGATCTTCTCAAATTTATATATCTTGTTAGATTTGCCATAGTTGGCTCCTCCGATTCGGTCTGCGAAAAGTGACTGAAACCATGGATCCGAGGCTTCTTTGTTACTCATAATTCCTCTTTTTCAAAAATCGTGTTCCCATAAGTAGAATGGCAAATACGGTTGGTAGTGACTTGCCGATTACTTATCCATTAGGATATATCCTGATAGTTTATTGTGTTTGCAATCCACCGGGAAGAAAAGGAAAATTTCCTTTCGAATGCCGTCCTATATTTCGGATCAGAATTTGGTGGAAAGCTGCCTGGAGGGTAATCCGGGTTCGTGGAATCAATTGGTGGATGACCATACCCAGCTTTTCTGGCATGTGATACACCAGGTTGCGTTCCGCTTGCGATTTAATCTAAGGCCTCAGGACACGGAGGATATTTGTTCTGAGGTTTATCTGGAAATACTGCGTAACAAGATGGCTTTGCTGCGCAGGTATAAGGCTCAAAGCAAACTTTCCACCTATTTATGTGTGGTGGCTCAAAGGAAAGCCAGGGAAGAAATCCAAAAGCGCAAAAAACTTTTGACCCCAGGTTACAACACGGATTTTAAATCGGCCTTAACCGAATCTGTTCCTGACGAGGTTCTTCGTGACGAAATCGGTAAGCTTTCAAAAGATCAGCAGGCAGCTTTGGAAATGAAATATGTGCTTGGATTGACCCATAAGGAAATGGCCAAAAACCTTCAACTTTCCATTAACTCCATAGGTTCGTTGCTAAGCCGGGGCAAAAAAAATCTCAAGGGTATGCTTGAAACCTGATTAAGGTTCCAAACCTCGTGTTCGCTGGATAGGAGTTGCATCGGGTGACCAGCGGGCAAGATCAAAACCTGGCAAATTTGTAAGGTCATTTCTTGTGAATAACCTTTCAGCCCTATCCGGGGTAATGTTTGTTACCTGCATATCGGAAAATCTTAACATCATTTCAATGCGATCTTCGGGCCAACTGATTTTCATGCGTTGCGGAAGAATGGCACCGGTATCGCGGTTCTGCTGAACCTCGTAAATAGAAGCGTTGCAAATTTCCTTGCCTTGAGCATCCCGAAGAATGTGCCCTATGACTTTCGGCTGGCCGTTGGTCATTTTTCTGGCAAACACAGTCGATTTTTTCACCGGTCTGCCCTGGTAATAAGTCATGGGTTCTACAAGTTCGATGGATTGCTGGGTATTTTTTATCTCGTACTGCTTGGCAAGGTCATAATCACCCATTCCCAATGCGGAGATGATCATATCCGGATGAAAAGGAAAAGGCAGGCGGACATTGCCCCTGTCCAAATCCTCGTAGTTGCAATGGAACACGTAGGGGACCGGTTCAATTTTGCTAATCCAGTACCAGAATTCCTGCTGGTTGGAACCAAGGTCCACTGCGGGTTGGCCAACAACCTTTGCCTTAAGTCGGAAATTTCTGGGCTTTTGACAAACCATTAAACCATCAAGACCCGGAGCAGTCTGGTTGCCCTGCTTCGCATCGATGGATACTTGATTGCATTGAACTGCCTGAACTTTTTGAGAGTTGGTATTCAGGAAGGTTACTAATTGTTGCGCGGTTGGATTTTCTGTTGGAAGCCTGTTTTGGTCCCTGTCCCGGAGACCTGGCCAGCTATTGCAACCCATGGTGCAACAGAAAGCCAGCATTCCAAAAGTCAGGGTCTTGATGTTCATGGTGTTTCCAATTGCTGGTTTATTCCCAACCCAAAAGCGAGTTTACTTCATCCTGAAGTTGAAACGCCTGACTTTCCGAAATTTTGGGGTGAAGAACTTCGTGATCCACCCCTGTCTTTGGGCAACGAAGAACAACTTTTTCCATGTCGCCAAGGTCTTCCGTCTTAAGAAGCTTCAATTTCTTTTTTCTCAGCAGCATTAATCCAAGAAGATAGCGAATATTTTGCTGTTTTGCTTCTTCCTGGCCTTCAAGCCTTTCAAACCAATCTTGCAACTGACTTTCATCAAGTTTTTGGGTTTCTTTTGAAGAGGCTTTTTCCCGTATCTGAAACTTCCAGAAGGAAAACGCCCCTACAGGTGGCCCTTGCCATGTATCGACGGAATAATCCTTACGAACCATCCGTCCTTCCTCGTCGGTAAGGACGCTCCAAACCCAATCACCCGGTTTTAATTCTTTTCCGGAGATCGCGCATTGCCTGGTAGATGCCTGAATTTCAAATTCTACCATTGCTACAATACCTCATTATCGTATCGGCAATTGAACCCGGTTCTCAAGTGAACTTTTTAAAAGTGGCTTGTGTTTCCAATCAAAAAACCTTGTTTTTTACTCCTGCACAAGATTTTCGGTTCGGATCATTTATTCCTGAAAAACCTTTCTTATCTCCCGGATGATCTCTTGCTGTGTTTCCTGACCCCATCCAAGGCATGAAAGCTTCACAATCCCTTCGGAATCCAGCAGTACCACTTTGGGAGTTGCTTCCAGATCGTAACTGGTCCTGAGACCGCTGCCGTCCAGCACCGTAAATTTGTACTTGCCGGCTTCCATCAGCTTTTTCACCTTTGCCTGGTCTTCAACCACAGACATTCCAAGTACAGTAATCTGGTTTCCAAATCCATTCTGGATTCCCTGTGTATATGCGAGGACTTCATCCACCAGGGGTGATTTTGGATTAAAGAAAACCATAAGAACAGGTTTTCCATGAAGGCGGTTTAAACGCACGGATTCTAGCTTCATGAAGTCCTGTGCGACAAAGTCAGGTGCCATGGTTCCGATGGATGCCACTTTCAGGCCTTTGGTGGATACCGGAACAATAACACGATCCTGGGTTTCCCCCTTGATGGCCATCTCCACCATTTTCTTGGTTTGGAAAATGGATTCGCGATAGGGGGTCGGTGTTTGTAATTCCATCTGAGTTTCGATTCTTTTGCCGATTGCTGATAAATCCTTCGCATAACGGCTGGCATCTTCCATGTAGGGATTAATGCCATCGCGGTAATTTTTGGCGAGGGTTATTTCCTTTTTGCGATCCTCAAACAACTGACCCGGATAGAAAAGGCTTGTTTCAAGTTCACAACGCAGCGTGCTTTTCTGGGATGGTGTGCTGTGCGCGGGATCTTTGGTCTCAATCATCCTTTCAAATCTCTGTGGGATTCCAGATTGAGGATTAAAAAACACGGTGTCGGTTCGTTTCCAGGCGTTACTGTCTGCGCGGGGTTTTTCCCAATCTTCAGTTTGTTGAATGCCCACAAGTTTCAAGCAGCGCACCCCTTGAAGGGTTTCCCATCCGGCGACCGACCAGGTTCGAACAGGCCGGCCATCCTCGGAAGTTTCCCATGTGTCTTTTTCCGTCAGCCGGTTTTTTGGAATCTCCACCATAAAGCCATTTTCCATGGTGGGAGGGCCGGAAAGAGGCATCAGTCCCTGGTTTGCCTGGGGTTGCCAGCGGCCTCGGTTGGAGCACTTAAGTATTTCCAACCGGACATGCGTAGCAGGGGGTTCGGAGCTTACTGTTGGAGAAGCTGTCGGGTTTGCGCGCTGTTTTAATGTTGTAAGAGTAGCCACCTCCA
The DNA here is from genome assembly GCA_041180805.1 of Planctomycetota bacterium. Taxonomy (GTDB): domain Bacteria; phylum Planctomycetota; class Planctomycetia; order Gemmatales; family Gemmataceae; genus JBEGQX01. The sequence goes on along the minus strand of JBEGQX010000365.1, from coordinate 41,276 downwards.
AGGAGTTATCATCAGACCCCAAAGAAAGGGCCCTGCATTCCACCCGGTATGACCGTTGAAATTGCACCCTGCTGGAGTTTGCCTCTTCCATGAATAATCCACGGTAAACCAGTTCCTGGCCTTGCTGTAAACGAAAAGATAAATTGCTTGCTTGAACAGGTTCTTTGTCTGTGGTGGCAGGCTTGGATTGGCTTTGTATAAGTAATGCACTGAAAAGGATGAAAGAAGTCACTGCTTTGCCCTCCATGGCATGCAATTGGATAATGCCTTTTCCAAGGCGGCCGAATTATAACAATGCTTGAAAAATCTACAAGACAGGTTTCAAGAGCGTGTCAAATTGGGTTGATTCCACCAACCAGGTACCTTACGGGTTTCATTTAGGCAAAGTTTTATCCAAATCACTTTAATTGCCAAAAAATGCATTTGATTTGCTCTTTCACTCTTGTGACCATGGCGATTCAACTAGGCTGTACCTTGATTCAGGGGGCGTAACCATGTTGGGCCTGATTTTCGCGATTTTGGTTTTATGGTTTGTGGTTGTGGTGATTTCGGCGGGCTTTTGTCACTTTCTGCAAGGGGCTATTTACAGCGAGCCTACCACCGGATGGCTTTGGAAAGCCCCATGCGTTGGGTTGGGGGTTACCACCGCCCTAACCATTTGGGTTTGGTTCGATTACTCATCACCAGGTCTTTACAGACCCCTGCATGAACTCCAGTCTTACACACCTGAAAATAAAAAGGGGAGCCTGAAACCCGAGGAAGGCGCACCTTATCCATCTCTAACGATTACCAGGCCTGATGGTAAAAAAGAAGTTTTCACCAAGCAGCCTGGTACCAAGCTGGAATATCGCTCCAAGACAAATATGCCTTTGCCATCGACCCCGCTTGAAGTGGAAGTGGAAGAGGACGGAAAGAAAATTGTGTTCAAACCAGAAAGAGATGCGAAAGGTAATTTTGTTCGCAGAATTGGCGAGTCCCTAATTTATCGGGATGACAGAAACCGCCAGATGATTGAGGGTGGACTAGGTGCGTTGGTAATTAGCAGGCCCGGCACAGTATTCATGGGAATTTTGCTGCATATACTTCATTTCGTGGCATGGTTTTTATGTCTGTGGCTTCTCTATGATTTTCAATGGCCTCATGCTTTTGGGCTTGGGGCGGTATATTGCGGGGTCTTTACCATTTTCTTTTTGCCCATGCTTTTGACTTACGCAGAAAAAGTCGCAATCCAGCGCAATCCGGCTATACCAGCAGTTATGAATAAAACCTGACCAAGAGGGGGTAAGGGGCATGTCTGTTAGAACTGAAATTTTGGAAAAACTTCGTTCCCAAGTTGCCAAGGGTATTCCAATTGTTGGTGGTGGCGCAGGAACTGGAATTAGCGCTAAATGCGAAGAGGCAGGGGGAATAGATCTTATTGTCATTTACAATTCTGGTCGCTTTCGCATGGCAGGTAGGGGATCGCTTGCCGGGATGCTTCCATTTGGAAATGCCAATCAGATTGTGAAAGAAATGGCCTACGAGGTTCTTACCGCGGTAAAGCATACACCTGTGCTTGCGGGAGTTTGCGCCACAGACCCGTTTATGCTTAGGGACCTTTTTCTGAGGGAACTCAAGGAGATGGGGTTTGCGGGAATTCAAAATTTCCCAACAGTCGGCCTTATTGATGGCTTGATGCGCGAAAACCTCGAAGAAACCGGAATGGGTTACGGATTGGAAGTGGAGTGTGTTGCCGCGGCCAGAAAGTTGGATCTTCTGACAACGCCATATGCTTTTAATGTGGAGGAAGCCCGGCGGATGACGGAAGCGGGTGCAGATATAGTGGTGGCGCATATGGGCCTAACAACCAAGGGGGCCATAGGTGCAAGGACAGCCAAGACATTAGAACAGTCTGCGCAAGAGGTGGCTGCGATTGCAAAGGTTTGCAAATCCATTCGGCCTGAAGTGTTGATGCTTTGCCATGGCGGTCCCATTGCCATGCCTGAAGATGCCCAATTTGTTCTTGAAAAAGTACCCGAGGTGGATGGCTTCTATGGGGCAAGTTCCATGGAGCGACTGCCGGTTGAGGAAGCCATAGCTGGCCAGACAAGGGATTTTAAGAAAATGAAGTTGAAGAATAACCGCTGAAACTTGACTGACAAATTTGTCGTGCTGCCACCGCAGCCCCAAGAATGCCAGCATCCGTTCCCAAGGTGGCATAGCAAATACTTTCACGGGATGCGCATTGGGGAAAAGCCTGATCAGCCACGAACCATTTCACGCGGTTTAGAAAGTCTTCGCCAGCACCGATCATTCCACCACCGAGGACAATTTTTTCCGGGTCAAAAAAGTGAAGCACATTCACCAAGCCTAGCGCAAGCGCCAGTGCAGTTTCCTCCACAAGTCTGTCTGCCAGGGGGTCACCATCACTTGCAGCGTCGAATACATCTTTGCAGCTAAGAGTTTTCGCATCGGCCTTGGAATGAAGATTGGAGATATGGTTGAAGTCTTCAGCCAGTGCCTCATAGGCTCGTTTTAATACAGAGGATGCCCCTGCGTAGGCCTCAAGGCAGCCAAACTGACCGCATGAACAGGGCCTTGGTCTTCGCATTTCAATACGAGTATGTCCAATTTCCCCCGCAAGACCATGCTTTCCTTCAATGACCCTTCCTTGGTAAATGATACCCCCGCCAATGCCTGTTCCCAGGGTAAGCAAGACCATGCTTTCGGAGCCTTTTCCGGCTCCCATCCAAGCTTCGCCAAGCGCCGCTGCATTGGCATCGTTTAAAAATGCCACAGGAAGTCCAAAAGTTTTTTCAAGATATTCCCTGACAGCAACATCTTTCCAGCCACGCAGGTTTACCGCGTTTAAAATCATTCCCTTTTTTAAATCAATAATTCCAGGTACCCCGGCGCCAAGAGCCCCTACCTCTGAAAGTGGGATTCCTGCCTTTTCAAGGCAGCGTTCCACGGTGAGTTTCATTAATTTCAAGCCATGATCAGGACCGGCATCCTGCGTGGTGGGTTCATGGCTGGATTGAACCAACTGGCCATCTTGTGTGATAATGCTGGCTTTTATCCCAGTACCACCAACATCCAACCCAACATAGTAACGATTAGGACTCATGGGCGTATCGTAGCCGAAACTTATATTGTGTGTCAGATCAATTCTAAAAAAATAAGGCTGAAAGCCTTTTCAAGCTTCCAGCCAGTTTAAGAATAAAGTCGGCGAATTCTTAGTGATTCAACAGGAATTCGTTGCTGTTCAAAAGAGCCCAGAAAAGATCCTGGTAAGGTGCTTGAACATCCTTGTCGCGTAGTTTCAGAAGCGGAAAACCTGCTTTGGCTTTCGCAACTTCCGATGGTTTGGCAGGTCGGTTCAGCGTGGCAAGATATAGATCATTAACGATTCCATTTTGGTTACCACGGTTTTTAGCCATGACCATTGCCACCGTGCCTTTATCTTTGCGGCCAATAGCTTCGTTAATGTCGGCGCCATTCATCATTAAAAGAGCCTGAACAACAGTACCATTGAAGTTGACTTCATTTCCTTCATCATCCCCAAAGTTACTGACCAGCTTATTCAACCAAGAGGTACGAAGGTTACGTTTGGCATCCTTGGACTCGGAAGCCTCTGCGCGGGTTGCTGTCATGAGGGATTCGAAAAGTTGTTCCGGTCCCATGGATTTCAACAACATACGGCTGAACAATCCCTCAACATCGGGCTTATCGTTGGTTTTGTTGGCAACAAAGCTCAGGTTGTAAGCGTTGCTGTTGCAAATCCAGCGAATGAGTTTTTTCAAATCGTAGTTGTAGTTCTTGAAGTTGGAAGCCAGTTCATCAAGAAGTTCCGGGTTGGTGGGAAGGTTTTGTTCGTTGAAATCATCAATCGGGTTGGTGAATCCTCTTCCGAAGAAGACACCCCACATGCGGTTGGCAAGTGATTTCTGGAAGTTTTCATGCTCGGCAATGAAGGAAGCTAGCTGCTCACGCCTTGGGGCAGAACCTGAAAGCTTCTTATCCTCCATAAAAGACGCTCGGGTAGGCAAAATCACGCCGTTTCGTTTTTCGTAATAAACAATGCCCTGGGAATTTGCACTTGAGTTTTCTTTGAGGCCCAATGTGGGCAATGTCATCGCTCTGTTCATGTTTTCAATATTAGGTGGAGTTCCCTCACGTTCCACCTGGCGGAGGAAGGTGTTGATACCCCAGAAATGTTTTTGGGTGATCGCATTATTGAAAGGATGGTCATGGCATTGCGCGCATTGCATTTGAATGCCAAGGAAAAGTCGGGTGATTCGAGAGGTGATAGGCACCATTTCGAACTGACCTTCTTCGGCTCTTTTAGCAGGTGGAACTGTTTCACCAAGGTGGGCAAGAATGAAGTTAACAGAAGCATTCTCATTATTTTTACCGGTGGCCGTTACCAAATCTTTCATCAATTCATGGTAGGGGCGGTTTTGGGCAAACTGATCTTCGAGCCATACCGTCATTTCTTCGTGATACTTGCCCTTGCCAAAAATTCCGCTGCGACTCAATAACCAATTGGACCAGTGGTTTGCCCAGTGCCTTGGATAGTCTTCGCTTGCAAGCAAATCTTCAATGACTTGTGATCTTCGACTTTCTTGAGGATAACGCATATACTTGGAAATTTCTTCCAAGCTTGCAATTCTTCCGACAATGTCCAGGGAAACCCTTCGGATGAATTCGTAGTCATCGATGAAGCCTGAAGGGACAATCTTGTTTTCCTTCCAAGATGCATCCAATTTCTGGTTGATGGCTTTTACGATCTGTTCGGTGACCTGTTTTTCTTCAGGTGTCTTGCCGACGATTTTCAGTTTTGGAAAAGTTGGCCAGGGAATCGATGGAGCGGCCTTTTCGGTGCCCTCTTTGGATTCTTTTTCCTTGGTTGCTTCCTTATCTTTGGAAGCTTCCTTTTTGGAGGAATCCTTGGCTGCTTTTTCCTGGCTTAAACCAATCCCCTGGGTGAAAACAAATCCGGCACCCAAAGCCAATCCACCAAGAACCTTGAAGCTTATCAGACTTCGAAGACTCGATTTCCATGCCATGGCATTATCCTCGTAAAAGCGACTATGAACCTTCTTTAAATTATCACCCAACAAGACATTCTGAACAAGGGAAATTCTATTTACACTTCCGGGAAATTCCCTTAAATCTCCAATTGTACTTTAGACTTGGGATTTAAAGGAAAGGTTCCATAATTCTGTGTATTTGAATGCCTCCAAAGTTGAAAATTTCGCCAAAAAAGCTCCCACCAGAGAGCTACTGGACAGGGTTACTTTTTACCGCAAAGGCATGGAAGCGGAAGCACTTGTAATCTTTGAGAATGAACTTTCCAGCAGGGGTATCACCCCGAGTCAAATTCTAACCCACGAAACCCTTTGGAAGGAAAAAATCTTGTGGGACAGGGAGGGATTGCCAAAAACATGCTGTAAATGCATAAACCCCGCCGTAGGCCTTGGTAAGGCTTGGGTGAGGTTTTTTGGAGTTATTCCATTAATACCCTATCAGGCCGCTTACTGCGAAGAACACCTGAAATAAGACATACTTACTTGGAGCTTGCCACAAACTTTTCCACATCAGCCTGTACAATCTGGCTGGATGGTTTTTCGATTGCTTGTGATAGCCAGCTCATAACGGTGGGAGTGTAAGGCAGTTTACCTGATTTTAATGCCTTTACTAACCTGGTGTTCTTTCTGGTTCGTTCCTTGATTTTTCTGGCGCTATTATTGCTCCGAGACATACGCTGATCCAACTGCTGTAAAGTCTTGCGGAGCTTTCTTGATGTACCCATGGGTAACCCCAAAATTAATGATTTTCAATGAAAAGCTAAGATATTAGGATTTCGCTGTTTTGGCCAGAGTTGCGGCAGCTTTATACTTTTGAAGTGCTGCCTCCTTGAAGGTAACAAGCTTTTCCAGTTCGGCAACAGCGGCATTCTTGGGGGAAATTTGCGCCTGAATGGCTGCTAAAGCCTTTTGTTGGGCTTCAATTTGCTTCGGAATTGCGGCTATTTGGGGTTGTGATGCAGCAATTTTGGCCTGCAAATCCTTCAGGTCAGCATTAGCCTGTGTATGGGCTTTCAACTTTTCCTGATTTACCGCCTGTAAGGCAGGTAATTCTTGTCGCAGTTTGGCTATGGTTTCATTTAAAAGCTGCAAGCTTCTGGGATACGATCCATCTTGTTTGTTTTGATTGGCCAAATCTTGTATACGTTTTGCACTTTCCCCAAGTGTGCTTATCAAAACTTCTCTGGATTTCATTTCATTGGCTGCCTGAGTTTGAAGAGCCAATGCTTTGCTGATCACTTGCTGGGCCTCCTTAACCTTGGCAGGCCCATCTTTTACCAATTGGTTTGCATCCGCCAGTGATTTTTGCATATTTGCCAAATCGGTTTTGGCCTTGGTTTCCTGTGCTGTAATTGCTGCAGCTTCAGCCTTTTGTTTTTGAATCTGCTCCTTCAGGGAGGCTATTTCTTTGGCGGCAGAATCCAGACGGTCTTTTAAAGCCGGAGGATTGCTTGCGAGAGTATCGATTTTCTTTCCATCTGCCACATTATAGGCGAGGATGTTCCCATCCCAATCACCAACAAATATGCGATGGGCATCATGAGAAACGGCAAGTTTTAAGGCAATTTCGGCTGTGGCTTCCATGTTACGAATTGCGGTGGCATCTGTTTTCCAAGCTTTGGGAAGCTTATCCCTGCCACTGGTGAAAATGTTACCATCCCTATGAAAAACCAAGCCCTGTGCGCCACCCGCATGGGAGGCTACAGATTTAATTTGGGTACCATTTTCCATTTCCCAAAGCCTTAATGTTCCATCCTCACTAACAGAAGAAAGAACATTTCCATCGGCTCTCCAAGAAATATCATTAATGCAATTGGTGTGACCCTTTAAGGTGAAATATTCCTTGCCATTGTGGGATTCCCAAATGAAAAGGTTTCCATTTCGATCACCGGATGCAAGCAATACGCCGTCTGGGCTGTATTCAATGGAGGTTACCCAATCCGTGTGTTTTCGAATTTCATGAAGAAGTTTTCCATCGGTTGTCGAATAAACGCGAACAACCTTGCTTGGGCCACCCAATGCAATTTGTGTTTGATCCGGGCTAATATCCGCGGCAAGCACCGCATCAGCTTCCTGACCTACCGTGAAAACTTTTTCACCTGTCTTAATGTTGTAGAGACTGGCAGAACCTGACTTGCCGCCTCTTCCACCTCCGGCAAGCAAAAATCCGCCATTTCGGCTGAATTTCAGAACATTGGGAAACCCTTCGGTATATGGGAGTACTCCTAAGAATTCCAACGTATCGGTGTTATAAAGAATAATCTGTTTTTGCCCGCCGACTGCAAGGAGAGGTGCCCATGGACTTGCAGCAATTGCGGTAACAGCATTTCCCCGCTTGGTAATCACAGTGGGTTCCAAAGAAAGCGGCTTTTCAGGCATGGGAGGAGGGCCTTCCGGCTTGCCCCGGCGGACGGTTCCCAATGCGATTTCACCAGTGGGCTTGTTAAGGGCCATTGGTTTGCCAGTGGGCGTTTCCAATAATCCTTCTTTGATCCACTTTTCTAGCAATTGAATGGAAGCATCAGCAACTTTAGGTGACTTTGGTGGCATAATCGGTTCAGCCTTGTGGGCAACCACCTGGTAAAGGGAACTTCCTTCCGCATCTCCAGACTTTACAATTGCCCCGGAACTGCCACCCTCAAGAATTTTGCTGTAGCTGTTCAGAATCACACCAGCACTTTTTTTGTCCTGGTTGTGGCAGCCTATGCACTTGTCCTGAAAGAATGGAAGAATGTGTTCCTGGAAATTGACCTTTTTTCCTGCAGGTTGTGCCTGCGCGGAACCAACTCCAAGAACAATTACCAAGCCGGCAAGAATGGTGGAACGAACCATGGTTATGGCTCCGATATTTTAATGATTAAACATGAATTCGCGGGTATTCAGAACCGCCCAGAAAGCATCATCAAGAGCTCTCTTTTTGTCTGTTTCCGCGGTTACCAAGGCGAGAACTTTTTTCTTTTCATCTGCTGATGGAAGGCGTGACAGGCAGCGAATGTAAATTTCATTCAGGATTTCTTCGGGTGCTTTCTTTTCCTTGAGAAGGCGTCCCACCAGATTTCCCTGGTTGATTCTTTGGGTGGTGGCATCGCCATTCAGTAAATGAAGGCTTTGGCTCAAGGTGGGTTCCAATTTTACTTCGCAGGAGCAAACGGATTCTCGGGTTGCTCTGCCAAATGTCGTCAGGAAGTAATTGGAAACCTGGCCATCGGCAATTTGCACGGCACGGGCGCCAAGAGGAAGACCTGGAAACTTATTCTTGGTTTCCGTCACCTGGCTGATGCAATCCAGGAATGTCTCAGCCTTGATTCGACGAATATAGGCATGACTGAAATTTTTCAAATCAGAATCATTCGATTCATTTGCCTTGGTACTTCTCTGATAGGTGTTGGAATTGCAAATATCTCGAACAAGTTTTTTGAAGTCGTAATTGTATTCCGTGAACTTTTTGCCCATCTCATTAAGCAATTCCTGATTGGAAGCCGGATTGCTCACCCTTACATCGTCCACTTCATTGATAATGCCAATTCCAAAGAAATGCGCCCAAACGATGTTTGATAAGTTGGTGGCAAAGTAAGGATTCTCCGGAGATGCGAGCCAGTTGGCCATCACCTGCCTGCGATCCTTTCCTGCAACATCGGCCGTGCTGCCTCCCAGGAACTTGGGAGCCATCACACGGTTTCCAACTGGATGACGAACCTCGCCATTGCCACTGTTGAATACGGTCAATTCACGGGGGTCATCAGTCCCTTTTCTTCCAATCTGGCAGAAAAAGGCGGCAAATCCATAGTAATCATCCATGGTCCAGCGATCGAAAGGATGATTATGACACTGGGCGCATTGAATGCGCATACCCATGAAAACCTGGGCAACATTTTCCGTTACCTTTAAAATGTCGCGTTCATTCTGGTAATAGTTCGTTGCCGGGTTTTTGAAAGTTCCACCACTGGCGCCGAGGAGTTCCTGCACCCACTGGTTAAATGGAACATTACGGGCAATACGATCCTGCAACCAGTTGTAATAAAGCAAAGTGGATTTGTAGCTAACATCGTTGGAACTTCGGATTTGCAAAAGTTCGGCCCATTTGAGAACCCACATTTCCGCGAATTCTTTTTTCGCAAGAAGTTCTTCGACAAGTTGCTCTCTTTTGTTGGGTGCCTTATTCGCCATGAACTTTTGGAATTCTTCCACGGTCGGCAGAATGCCATTCAAGTCAACATAAACCCTGCGAAGGAATGCTTCATCCGAGCATACCTCGGAAGGTGTTATGCGAAGGTTTTTAAGCTTTGCGTTCACCAGGGTGTCGATGTAATTCTTTTCCTGGGATTGGGGAAAATTGAACTTCAGATCCTTTGGAAGAACAATGAATTGGGAGCCTACGGTAAAGGTGTGAAACCTTGCCATGATGAATGCTTCGCCACGGTCACCAGCGGTTACAAGGCCATCTGGAGATATTTTGGCGCTGCTGTCGTTGTTGCTCATGAACAAAGAAAGTGATGTGACATCCCTTTCCGAACCGTCGCTGTACTTGGCCCGTACCACAATTTGCTGGGTGCTACCCTTGCCATTCATGACCACTTTGTTGGGGTATACATCAATGCTAAGAGGGGTGGCGATGGAAGCTGAATCCACCGGAGCGCCAGCGTCAAGCCAGCGAATGATTTCGTTGAAGTATTGATCTCCCACCGCAAATTTCTGGCCTCCGGTGTGGGGAACTTTACCAGCGCCTTTTTCCACAAGAAGACTTTCTTCAGGAATTGCCAGGTTGATGCGTCTGCCATTTAATTCACGGGTCAATCTGTAGTGATCGCCGTCGGGGTCAAAGCCGAAGAGCGAAAGACGGAAACCATCTTTGCCTCTGGCGGCACCATGGCAACCACCCTGATTGCAACCTGTTCTCATGAAAATTGGCATAACATCAAGTTTAAAACTGATGGGACGATCTGCCTGAGCTTGTTTGACATCCAGGGGAATTTTTGTTGTTTTTCCCTCATAGCTTACATCGATGGTGCATTTACCATCTGACACAGGACGAACAATTCCATTTTCCAATTTCGCGACTTTTGGATCGCTGATGGTGATTTTTGCCTTGGATGTGACATCCTCGGTGATGCCATCATCAAAACTGGCCTGAACTAGCACCCGTTGCATACCCCGGTTGGTTTGTATGTTCACTTCGGGTGGAAATACTGCAATGTTCGTCAAGGTGTTGGCGCTTACAAAGCTGCCAGCAAGCATCAACAGGCTTGCTCCAAAAGTAAACATTGAATTGGAATTCATGTTATTGCTCCGCTTTATGGTTATTTCTTAGGTTCGGTTTTTTGGGACTTTTCGCGTTCTTCCTGCTCAAGTCGCAGCTTTTCCAACCGACTCAGCCTTTTTTCAGGGGCGTTCGGTGTGGCAGGTTTCTCAGTGGCATTTTGCATTGGCGCATTTGCAGTAACCTTGGGAGCCGCGGGTGGGTCTATCCGTATTTCCGTTCTTCCAAGGGTGTGGGCAACTTCTTCCCCACTTTTATGCACCGTGGCTGCGCAAACAATATTCTTGTGGTTGCCTATTGGCGAAGCCGGGTCTACTTCCACTTTGAAAACAACTTCTTTGGTGTCATTTTTGAAATCCATGGATTTTACAACAACTTTTGGGGGCAACCCTACAAGCTCAATTTTTCCATCGCCCTCGAAAGGGGTATTGTTTGTAAGTTTGCATACGATCTCACCAGATTTACCTTGCTCCACAGCGACTCTTTCAAGTTTGGCTGCAACAAAAGGCGGTGCGATTTCAATGCTGAACAATTGAGAGGAAACCCAAACCGTTCCCCCCGGGGTGGCCGCATTCGCCAGCAGCGATGTTTTCCATTTGCGGGCTTGGGCATTGCCATTCGCATTCATCGTAAAGAAGCCTTCGTTCTGATTTTCGGGGATGGTGATGGAGGAGACAGTGCCAATGCCCGGAGCGTTGTAAACAGGGATGACATTGATAGCCCCTTTAAAGCCTTCTTTTCGCTTGGCAACCACCTTGATTTTGACACTACCATTCTGAACCAGTGGAGCCTTGGGTTCGATAACCTCTATGGAGTAAGGGGACTCCTCGGTTACCGCAATGCCTAGTTTGGACATGTTGAAACGCCAGTAAATGGACTGGCCGGGATTCCCGAAGGTAAGCTCTGCATTGGTATGAAACTCAGTTTTGCAAGGAACATTAGTATCTGCTGGTAATGCCTTGATTTCAGCAAGATTACCTCCGATGTTCGCCTGTGGAGAGGCTTCAAATACGACAGCCATGGAATCAATCCCATTCAGGATTGGATCAACATGCATGGAAATTCCCGCAGGAAGATTTTCCGCGATAAGCTTTAAATCGCCTGCTAAATCTCTTCTTTGAACAGTCATCAATGTGGCAAATCGATTTCCCTTTGGTACAGAAATCACCTGTCGTTCCTGGGAATACTGAGCAACCTTCGGAATTTGAACAAATGTGGAACCCTGAACAGGTGTGAATTCAACCCTGTAAGTGTAATCAGGGCCACCTTTCTTTAAATGGTCGGAAATCGTCAGGAGGTAATCCTTGTCATCAAGATTTACCCTGAAATAGCTGTCTGGGCCACCAGAGTCATCGTTTGATGCTACATTTCCAGCACCAGCCAGGGAAAGAGTCATAATTGGATCTAATGGCGAGCCCTGTTTTCTGGCAATGCAGCGAACATCAAAAGCACCCTTAACCCCATGAAATTTGAAGCAATCCACATCGCCAACTTTTTCAATCACCCCGTTAAAAGCGGCGGGAAATGCGACAGCATTAGCAGTCGCTGGAGTGTCATTAGGTTCAACCTCGAAGGCGTTAGGATGATTAGAGATGCTGAATTTGATGCCTGAGGGACAAATTCCACCCGCATCCTGGGCAAAAACGCGATAGTCGGGATCAGCCACAGTAGGAAGCTTGATTTTTTGCTTGAAGGAGCCAGCAGGGTCCCCAAGGAAAGTCACTTCCAATTCCTGACCAGCCTGACCTCCGGTTGGGTATACACCTGTTGGCCTGGGAAAATTCCCAACATGCAGTCTGTAATAACAATTACCATTGCCACCATAAGCACTTTCTCGAACCAGTATCACATAAGTGCCATCCTCGGGAGCAACGATTGAGGCGAAACAATCTTGCAAAGTCATCGGGGCGTCATCCCGGGAATTTAACTCAAATCGTTTCATGTTAATAATTGCTACGAAAGGATCAAATACGGTGGTCCCCAGGCGCATGCCTTCCACCTCGGCGCTGATGCGCTGTCCTTTTTTAGCCTCTACCAAAAAATAATCGGCGTCTTCATTGGAAACAACCCCATGAACCGTCACATTCATGTCGATTTTTTGGGGGGTGGAGAACTCACTGTTGGGTTCTTTCTCCTGAATAACAGGTAGTGCCCCCACGTAAAAGGTTCTCAATTCGCTGATGCCGGTAGCGGTGCGTACACGAACACCATATTCGCCAAGGTCAGCGTTTGGTTCAACCTTAAGAGTGGCTTTGAATTGGTTTGCATTGACAGGCGTAAGCTTGGTGGTTTCGATGCCCTTTTTGTAAAAGAGCAGTTCTTTGGCATCTTCCAGGCGGGCACCAGTAAATGTAACTTCAACCTCAGTGCCACGCTGCGCACCACGGGGCAGCACGGAGCCAAGATTAGGGGAAGCAGCAGTTAAAGAGAGTGTTATTCCAGCAAACCCCACAAATGCCAGTAAAAATCTTGAAATGCTGTTATTCATGATGCGAATCCCGGTTGTTGATTGCGAATGCAGCCCTCTTTGGAGGAGGGCTGCTTTGGGTGGGTTATTAAATAACGGATTCGGAAACCAAGGGTTCCTGAATCTATTAAGCGATCAATTCCTTGACCACTTTGCCATCACGCACAATATCAATTGGACGGTTACCCGGGGCAACCAGTCTCTTCTCACCATCAATGCCCAATTGATTGTAAACCGTCATGGACAGATCTTCAACTGTCAGCGGGTTATCTTCAGGTTCCGATGCTGTCGCATCGGATGTTCCATGGACATACCCCTTCTTGATTCCGCCACCAGCAAGAAGAACGCTGAACACTTTTGGCCAGTGATCTCGACCAGCGGTAGCGTTGATTTTAGGTGTCCTACCGAATTCAGAGGAAACCATTACCAGGGTGGAATCCAGCAAACCGGTACGGTCCAGATCGGTAATTAAAGTGGCAAGGGCCTGGTCCAGAGATGGAACCTGGCCAGTCATGCCGGCCTTAATGCCATTGTGCATATCCCAACCGCCGTAGGTCAAAGAAACAAATCGAACGCCTGCTGCAACAAGCCTTCTTGCAAGCAGCATTCTCTGGCCAGCAGTATTCATGCCGTATTCATTTCGGATGGCTTCTTTTTCTGCGCTGATGTTGAAAGCTTCGCGAGCCTGATCAGAACTGATCATGCTGTAGGCTCTTTGATAAAAGGTATCCATAGCGTCCAAATTGTCGGACTTTTCCTTGGCCTTGAAGTGATCATTAACCGCTTCAAGCATGGACTTTCTTTGTCCAAACCTGGTTACATCAATGCCGCCTGGAAGCTGCAAATCTCTAACTGAGAAGCCCTTGTTTGCTGGATCATTGCCCAAACTGAACGGCCCATATGCACTGCTCAAGTAACCAGAAGCAGCAAAAACATTTGGCTGGTTTGGAATGCAAACATAAGGAGGAAGATTGTTTTTGGGCCCAAATTCATGGGACACGATGCTACCAAAACTGGGATAGCTGATCGCCGGGCTTGGACGGTACCCGGTGAACATATTGTGGGTTCCGCGTTCATGTGCTGCTTCACCGTGGGTCATCGAGCGACATACGGTGATTTTGTCAGCAACTTCTGCAAGCTTCTTGAAATGCTCGCCGAAGTAAACCCCTTCCATTTTGGTTTTTACAGTTCCAATTTCGCCACGATATTCAATCGGAGCTAGTGGTTTGGGATCGAAGGAATCCTGATGTGCCATGCCACCAGGCAAGTAAACATGGATCACAGACTTGGCCTTGCCTTCAACGGTGGGCTTTCCACCGACAGAATCAACGGCTTGAGCCTGCATTTTGAAAAATTCAGGCAGGGTCAGGCCCAAGCCACCAATCATGCCAACCTGAAGAAAATCTCTTCTGGATGTTTTCTTAAAATGGGAGGGGTCTGCAAACCAAGTTCCGGGTTGAGGTCTCATGATAATTGCTCTCCGAGCAGGAAGAAACAGTGGTGGGAAAACTCTAATGTATTGTCGAGAAATTTGGCCAAACAGGAGGGAGGTTAAAATTTGTTAACCTTCGTCAGCCAAAACTCATACTTACTTATAATATACTTTCGGCTCTTAACAACAGTCAAATAAAAAGAAGCCAATCAAATATGAGTTGAATGTATACAAAAGTATACTAGCATTCTTCAGAAATACTGTAAGAATCGCTTTCCTTGGACTGATAAGCAGTGATCATTTCCGCTAAAAACCCTATCGACATCATTTGAGCACCCAATAAAAGTAACGCCACCGAATAAAGTACCAAAGGTCTTTCGTGCAAAGGTGCAAACCATTCAGGTTGCCACAAACGAATGCACCATGTCAAAGCCAGGTAAAACAATCCGCCCGCACCCAAACCAAATGAAATTAAGCCCAAGGACCCTAGCAGGTGCTGGGGGCGTTGACCAAAACCGGTGAGAAACTTCACTGTTAAAAGATCTAAAAAACCTTTAATAAATCTTCGCACTCCATATTTGGAATGGCCATATTTTCTGGCTCGGTGTTGAATGGCGATTTCGCCTACCTTGTATCCTCTTGCGTCAGCCAATACAGGTATAAAGCGGTGAAGTTCTCCGTACAATCGAACTTCCTTGAAAATGGGTGCACGGTAGCATTTCATTCCGCAATTGTGATCGTGCAGGTGGACACCGGTAAGATTACTAACCATTTTGTTGAAAATTCTACTGGGGCCAACCTTGTGCCAGGGGTCGTGACGTACTTTTTTCCAGCCGCTAACCACATCCAGCGGGGATGTGCTGTTGCCATCCTTGGGTGGTCCACCGTGTTCCATTTTTTGGATAAAGTTGGGGATTTCCTTAGGGTCATCCTGCAAATCTGCATCCAAGGTTAGAAAGATTTCACCTTGCGCAGCCTGAAAACCCGCGCTCAATGCCGCTGCTTTTCCAAAATTCCTTCGGAAGCGAATTCCTTTGGTGTTGGAATGCATTTCAGAAAGCTTTTTGATGGTTTTCCATGAACCATCCGAACTTCCATCATCCACAAAAAGTATTTCTAAATTCAAATGATGCTCGCTGGCCACCGCAAGAATCTCGTTATGAAGAATCTCCAGGCTTTCAACTTCGTTATAAACGGGAATGATGATGGAAATCATGTTGCACTTGGATGGTCTTTCGGAATGTTCGCTGCTGAATTCAGTGATTCCCTGATACCGGTTTTGGGACGAAGCCAAAACAAAATGCAGGCTGTCACCACTTCGGAAAGAGTCCATAATAATCTTACCGACAATACCGTTGCCACAACTTTTGTCCCAAGGTGTGGTTCCAAAAAAAGTTTCAGAAGAAATTCCCGAACTCCCAACCCGCCAGGAGTTGACGCCACAAAACCGCCGACATTGGCAATGGTTACCATGGAGGTGCATTCCAGAATGCTGCGGGGTAACCCTTTAAGAGAGGTGCTATTCACTCCATGCCATAGCACAAAAAGGCTGCATCCCAAAAAAAACCAACCTGCGCCGGTCATTATTAAGCCTGTGAAAAGGGAACTCCAATTCGCTATTTTTGAAGGTGATTCAGATTGGTTCAAAAATCTTCTGGCCAGTTTTGTGACAACCTTGGGAAAGATAAATGGCAGGACAGGAGTAAGGGAAACAGCTAAAAGAAAAAGGATTCCAATTAATTGCTCGCTGCCCATGGACACATAAAATCCAAGTATTAATGCAAGAAGAGAGCCGGAAGCCATGGTCACCATAACCTCGTAAACGGCTGAAATGGCCGCCGTGGATGCTGGTACCGCACTTTCCATGGCAGTGGAAACTCGCAGAAAAAGGGCCAGTCCTTTTCCCGGAACATATTTGCCCAGTTGGCTCAGATAGTAACATCTGGCTGAGTTTGCCAGAGAAAGCTTTTTCCCCTGCAAGCGAAGAAGGATATGCCAATAGCATGCAGAAAGGCCTATTCCCAAAATGTAAAGAATGCTGCTGATCACTAGGTTTTTCAAGGGGATGGAAGTGAACTGTTCCCAGAGAATGGATTCAGGAGAACGGTTCTTGTCGCCGGATAACAATGCCTCGGCATGGAGTATTTTCCAAAACTGGTACCCTACCCCCAGGATCACCAAAAACCAGATGGTCGCCTTAATCCAGGGCAATGCCTTTTTGAGCCATTGTTTCATGATTCTTGTTTTACTGGTGCATGAAGATTATGTCTGATATTCTGTTAACAAGTGAATAAAATTACGCATGTCAAAGAAAGTATCCATCATGATTCGAGCCTTCGTGTTTTTTGCGTTTGTGGCCTCGTTTTCATTTACAGAAGCGCAGGAAAATGTTGGTCTGACATTGTTTAACGGGAAGGACCTGTCCGGTTGGATCGTGGAAGGCCCCGACGAATTTGAAAAGGATGGCAAAAAAGAAACCATCTGGGTGGCAAAGGATGGCATGATCAGTTGCATGGTCAATAATCGGAAGAGTTTTGGTTTTCTTCGCTACGAGAAAAAGGAGTTCACGGATTTTGTCTTTACCCTTGAATACCGCCTTGGAGAAAAAGAGTTCCCCAAGCAAAAAATTCCCAATAGTGGAATCGGGATTCGCACAGTGGCTTTTGATCCCAAAGATTCCACGGCAACACGGCCTTCCTTTGCCTGCTACGAAATTCAATTGCTGGATGATGTGAACGCCAAGCCAGACACGCATTCCACAGGTTCGCTTTATCGTTATGTGGCACCCAAGCTGAACGCCATTAAGCCGTCCCCCGAATGGAACCAGATGCAAATTGAATGCAAAGGACCGCTGATTAAAATTCACCTTAATGGACAATTGATTATCGATGTGGATCAGACCACAGTGCCTGAAATAAGCAAAAAACCGCTCAAAGGTTATGTTTGCCTTCAAAATCATGGTAGCAGGGTGGATTTTCGAAATCTGAAGGTAAGGGAACTCAAATAATACGCTGATTTTCTGTATAATCACCAACTGGAATGATTCCTGGAGATGATTTATGAGCGATGAACTTAAAAAGGCTGGCGTTGGCAATTCTTCCTCCCAACGGGTGCAAAGTCCCTTCAAGGTGAAGGGTAAGTACGATATGCGCAAGGCTGGCAAGCTTCTGGAAATGCAGTTGGCGCAAACCCAGGAACAACAGCGTAGTGAAGCCGAGGATCAGATTGAAAAGGAACTCGCCGAGGCCCTAGGTGGAATGAGCGAGACTGATATTTTCGGAAATGAACCGGCTCCGGCTCGCAAGAAGGACCAAGTTCAGCCGGCTGGCCCTAAGGTGGGCAAGGTTTACCGGATTCATGATCGCGACATTTTTATCGAGTTGCCTGGCAGTCGTACACAGGGAGTGATTTCCAGCCTTCAATTTCCAGAAGGTGTCCCTGAAATTGGCACTGAAGTTCAGGTTAAGATTGAAGGATTTGACGGCCCCAACGGAGTATTATTACTTTCCCGGGTTGGAGCGGTGGTTTCCAACGCAAACTGGGATACTGTTGCCGTTGGCATGGTTGTGGAAGCCAGGGTTACCGGGGTTAACAAGGGCGGCTTGGAAGTGGAAGTGAACAGCCTTCGTGGTTTCATGCCCATCAGCCAGATTGAAATGTTCCGGGTGAATGAGCTTGAACCATACCTGAACCAGAAACTGCAGTGCATGGTCGCAGAGGTTGATCCCCTGGATCAAAATCTTGTTGTAAGCAGGCGAGATCTTCTGGAGAAACAGCGCGAAGAAGCCAAGGAAAAATTGTGGGCAGACCTTAAAGAAGGCCAGGTTCGTGAAGGTGTGGTTCGTTCCGTGCAACAGTTCGGCGCGTTTGTGGATCTTGGTGGTGCCGATGGCTTGTTGCATGTGAGTGAAATGAGTTGGCAAAGAGTGGTGGATGCCACCAAGGTTTTCCAGCCCGGGCAGTTGGTTAAAGTGATTGTTCTTCGAATCGACCATGAAAACAGAAAAATAGCCCTTGGCTTCAAACAACTCGAGGAGAACCCTTGGGCCGTTTTTGCCAAAGACAATCCCCCAGGTACTGTTTTGAATGGGAAGGTCACCAAGCTGGCCGAATTCGGCGCTTTTGTTGAACTTGCCCCCGGAGTGGAGGGGTTGATTCATCTTTCAGAACTTGCCCCAACCAAGGTTCGCAGGGCTAACGATGTCGTAAAGGTGGGACAGGATATTTCTGTCAAGCTTTTGTCCCTCGATCAGGCTGCCCAGCGAATATCCCTTTCCATTAAGGCTTTGGCTCAAAACGAGTCACCTGGTCCCGAGCCCGAGGAGCAAGTTCCTTCTAAACCGGCGAAGCCTCCAAAGCCACGAACCACACCATTGCGAGGTGGTACAGGTGCGGAAGGTGTTAAGCCTCTGTTTTAACCCTAAAGTTTAAGCTGCTTTAATTTCTGTCTGATGAGATTTTAGCCTCAAGGCTTGCAAGGCAAACCTGCGTGCGATTAATGCAACAGTTTCATCTGGTGGAGCGCCAATCCATTTGCTTTGTGCGTTCACATCACATTGATCGTTGAAGTAATCGATGGAAACCACAGGCAGGTTTAGGTTACTTGTAAGCTGCACCCGATGTTTGGAATGTATTTCCGGCCGTGCCAGACACAACTCGGTGGAAAACCAATCCATTCCACTAATAGACTTAAGATCCCTTGCATACTCCAGGACAGGCATCAGTCCGAATTTCAGGATTTCACTTTTCTCCAGCGGGATATAGCTTGGCTCTGTCGAGGAACAATATTCGTGAGGTTTCCACCAGAACGCGAATTGTTCCCCAAGGCAGTGAATGATTCGCCAATATGCGGGCCTTAACAATCCAGCTTGTGTAACCAGGAATTCGCAACGTATTTCTTCTTGCAACAGATAGCAATCATTCCGATCGATCTGCATGCAATTTGAAATAATCCTTGCGAGTTCTTCAGAATCCCTGGTCTTAAGATTGCTAACGCCACGGTTTCCAAAACCGTTGGCTTTTTTAAGGAATAGACTGCCTGGATTGCTTTTCCTTTCTTCGGAAAGAAAGCGTTTTATGGAGTCGATTAACTGGGTATGAGTAACTCCCGGGCGAAATATGGAGGTACGGGGTAACCCCAGGCCATGCCTGGCAAGTTCTGCATGACCGTTTACCTTGTCGGTAAACAGCTTTGCTCTACCCGGTGGATTTATGGGAACCCCTTGATGATCCTGTATGAAATGGGAAAGTTCTGCAAATGGATCCCCTGGGTTATCCCAGTGGGAAAAAAAATCCAGATGCAAACCCGGAAACCATTTTCCACGGCGAAACATATCCATGCTATGCTGCAGGTTTTGATGATGAATTAACAGGAATTGCAAGCCAAGGCTCTGGCATTGCTCTTTCAGATTTTTCAAGAAAACCTGAAACGCTTCCATGCCTTCCGATGGAAGGCTCATGGATAGATCAATTTTCATGGGACTAACCGATGCGACTAAGGCATCACCCATGGAAAGTATTGGATTAACCGATTCCGCGCCAATCATTCGATTGCACCAGTCAACTCAAAGCCCAATAATTTCAAAACCCGCCATTGCGCTTCAACCTTAATCTTCGTGACGAAAATGATCGAAACTTGTCGCTAATTTGCCTTGGGTGATAAATCCAGGTTTAGTTCAGCCATAACTATTGTGAAAACCTTCCCAGATGGAAAAATTGGAAGGATATGAGTCAAAATAGGCAAACAAGTTAAACCCCCAATTCCTGCCATTCCAAATAGGCTTGTGTTTTAAATGCCATCCATCTAGCATTTGCCATCACTAATGGCTGAAACAAGGAAGTTTTTGCCCGTTAGCAGCAAACCGGACCGGAACCCGGTTGGCAAACTTCGCAGGGAATTGGTCAAGATGGCCGACTTTCACCAAGCGAAGGATTTTCTTTCGAACATTACCTTGGGAGTGATTTTCCAAAGGTAAAAGGGGCAAGGATGCTCATGAGATCCCACCACAGGGTTTGTGCGATTCTATGCTGTGCAATTCTTTTCAGTCTCCATTCTTCTGGAAACGCCCAGGAAACTGACAAGAAAATGCGTAAGCTCTTGGCCACGCAAAAAGCTTTTCAGGAGGGTGGAGACCACCTTCGAAAGGGCAATTTTCAGGCAGCAGTGTTTATCCTTGAATCTCAAATGAATGACATCGATGGGAACAAGGAATATCTGGACTTACTCAAGCAGGCTTATCAGGGTTATTTAAGGGACTTGCATGCCAAGGGCCTGACACAGGAAACCATCCGTTATCAAAAACGTTTGGATATCATGGAGCAATCGCAGTTGCCTTCCACATCCAGCGCTTTGATTTCGAATGTGATTGCCAGTATCAAGGCCGCTCCAAAAAGCTCCAATGAGGCCACTCTTGTTCCATCATCCTCCAAAGTGCGTGGAAAAGTGGAAGACATGCCGGAGGATAATCTTTTTTCCTTTACTAACAGCCAGAAATATATCGACGCAAAAGCGAGGCTTGACCAGGCAGAGAAAGAATTTGCCAGCAAAAACTACAAGCTGGCATCCAGGCTTTATGAGGAAGCCCATCGCTTGGAACCCAGAGCCATGCCCCAGGCGGTGGAAAGGTGGGCGTACAGTCGTCTTTACACCGTGGTAGAATCCATGAACCAGAATGCCTCCAGCGTATCCGACCCAAATTGGGAAAAGGAAATCCGTGCCAGTTTGCAAATGTCCCCCAAGTTGCAAACCTTTGGTAATCAACTTCTCAGTCATCTGGGACAAAGGAGCGCGCCTGCCACGCAGGTTTCCAGTCCCGCACCTGCCTCAGATGTGAAACATACCGGTCCTTACAAGGATAATTGGTATCTCGCCCAGACAACGAACTTCCGCGTCTGGCATAGGATTTCACAGGCAGAGGCAACCAAGGTGGCAAAATCCGCGGAGGCTTTTCGATCTGAAGCCGCCATGAAATGGTTCCAATCCGTTGGCCAAGATTGGAACCCCATTTGCGAGATTTACCTGCATGCCACCAAGGAAGAATATTCCAAAAACACCGGGGCACCCACGGTCTCCCCTGGCCATACCACTTTAAGGACCGAGGGAAGCAGGGTTCTCTCCAGGCGGATTGACCTGCATGTTGATGATGCCAACATGATGGTTGGCGTGCTACCCCATGAAACCACACATGTGGTGATCGCGGGGAGGTTGGGGGAACAGCCTGTTCCCAGGTGGGCGGATGAAGGAATGTCGGTATTGTCGGAACCTCGCTACCGAATCCAGAAACATCTGGACAACCTGCCCAAGCATGCGCGTGAGAACGCATTATTTCCCTGCGCCAAGTTAATGCAGATGGCCGACTACCCGGAACCTAAATTGGTTGGTCCTTTTTATGCGCAGAGTGTGGCTGTGGTGGATTACCTCACACGTTTGAAAGGCCCTGCCACTTTTTCCGAATTCATGAAGGAAGGCTTGCAAGCTGGTTATGAACCTGCATTGAGAAAGTATTACAGCATCCAAAGCTATGCTGATCTTGACCAGCTTTGGTGGAATGCCCTGGGGCAAAACACCCAGGTCAGCAGAAACTAAATCTGAAAGGTTTAGTCTTCCGCCTCGGCGCGGTCGCGTTGTTCAGCCTCTGACAGGTAAAGTATGCGGTTGCATGATTTGCAAACCACATAGGCCAGGTTTGTAACCTCAATGTACATCTGGGAAGTGATGGTGGTGGCACAAGCCTGGCAGAGTTTTCCCTGAACCGGTGAAAGAGCATCATGTCCCATGCCCTGCGCGATACGTTTGTACTTTGCGGCAAGATCTTCGGGGAGTTTTGCGACCGATTCAGCCAGGTTTTTGTTCGCCTCGGCCAACTGTTTTTCCAAGTCAGCTTTGCGGTCTGCGGAACTCTTCTCGATTTTTGCTGATTCATCCCTGGCGGTTTTGAGTTGTTTTTCCTGTTCAGGAAGGATTGCCGCTTTTTCCTCCTGTTCTGAAAGTGCTGTCAGCGCCTCTTCTTCATTTTTGGCTATTTCTGTCTGGGCGAAGGCTATTTCATGCTGCAGGGCATCGATGGCTTTTTGGTCGGCAGCCTCGTTTAATTGTCTTTTGTGTTTTGTGATCTGGCCAGTTAATTCCTTGATGGTGACTTCTTTTTCATGGATCGACACCTTGAGTTTTTTCTGGTGATCCTGGGCGTCTTTGAATTCTTTTTCCATCCGCTCCACTTTGGTTTTTTGAGCCTTGATCTGGCGTGGAATCCTGTCAATTTGCTCCTGTAATTCGAAGGCGTTTTTGCTGTGCTGGTGTATTTCCCGGAAGATTAGTCCTGGCTGGCTCATGATTCAATCGTCCTGATGCTTGGGAGAAGAAGGCAAACCAAAAAAAAGGGCCCCTTGCGGGGCCCTGATGGGTTAACGAAGCTTTGCAAAATCGATAAAGCCCTCGAGCTGCCGCGAACGAACGGGGTGCTGCAGCTTGCGAACGGCCTTCGCCTCGATCTGGCGGACACGCTCACGGGTTACCTTGAAAATCCTGCCAACTTCCTCAAGGGTGTAGGTATAACCATCGCCAAGCCCGTAACGAAGCTTGATGATTTCCCTTTCACGGTAGGTCAGGGTCTTCAAAACATTGTCGATCTTGTCTTTCAGCATTTCCTGGGTTGCTGCACTGACAGGTGATTCTACGGTATCATCCTCGATGAAATCGCCGAAGTAGCTGTCTTCACTCTCACCCACAGGCCTGTCGAGGCTGATTGGGTGCTTGCTGATTTTCATCACCCTTCGGGTTTCTTCAACACTAATGGCAGCGGCCTTGGCAATTTCCTCAATCGTGGGCTCTCTGCCGATTTCCTGCAGGAGTTTTTTCGAGACATTGCGCAGCTTGCTCATGGTTTCAATCATGTGCACGGGAATGCGGATGGTTCTTGCCTGATCCGCAATGGCCCGGGTGATTGCCTGACGAATCCACCATGTGGCATAGGTGCTGAATTTATAACCACGGCGGTATTCGTATTTGTCAACCGCCCGCATGAGGCCGGTATTTCCCTCCTGGATCAGATCCAGGAAACTAAGCCCGCGGTTTCTGTACTTCTTGGCAATACTTACCACAAGGCGCAGGTTGCCACCAGAAAGGTCGCGCTTGGCCTGTTCGTATTCCATGAATCGGGTGGCAACTGAAACCACACGCTTGCGAAGTGCTGTTGGTTCCTCAAGGGTGCTGAACATGTAGTCGTTCAGTTCCTTTTCAAGGGATTGCAAGTCTTCCTTGAAGCCCCGGTTTTGGTGTAATTGTTCGATTTCAACCTGAAGTTCTTCCATCCGCCTCGAGATCTGCTCCAGCTTTTTCATCAGCGGATGAATCTTCTGGGTGCGGATGCTAAGTTCTTCCACCAGGGTTACCGCCTTGCGACGACGTATTCTAAGGCTGCGGCGGTGATATGTTCTTGTATCCTCATCCAGGCTGCCATCCATAATGCGGGCAAAGTCTTCCTGGTTTTGCTCCATCAATCTTTCCAGCGTGCGCAGGTTGTGGGGCATTCGCTGGAGAATCTTGTCTTTTTCCAGGTTCTCTGTCAGTGATACTTTGACGGTCCTGTCGAATGGCAGTTCGCCTGAGTGTACCCTTTTCAGTGTGTCCACCACCTGGTTCAAGGCACCATCGCATTCAAGCACCTTGCGACGGAATCGCTTGCGGGTGATTTCAATTTTCTTGGCAAGAGCAATTTCCTGTTCCCGCTTCAAAAGGGGAATCTCGCCCATCTGGGTAAGGTACATGCGCACGGGGTCGTCGATGCGCTTGCCTTCCTCTTCCTCAATAAAGGTAAAATCAAGTTCCGGGGTTGCTTCCTCGGTGGAATCGCCCGCACCACCCTCGCGCTCCTCGGCTTCGGATTCATCGATCAGCTCGATTCCCTGTTCTTCCAACAGAAGCAGGAGCTGGTCGATCTTTTCGGGATTGGCCTCGTCTTCCGGAAGAAGCTCGTTTACCTGAGAATAGGTAAGAAATCCCTTTTCCTTGCCGGCTTCTACAAGAGCCTTGAAGGTGTCTTCAATCTTTTCCATTCAAATGCCTCCATCGCCATGAGGTGTGGTTGGAGAGGTGTTTTGCACCGCTCCCAAGGAAGAATCCACCGACTTGGATTGCAGGTTTCGAAGAAGTTCAAGGGCGGTCGCATGATCGGCGGCAGAGTGAAGTTTGTCCTTGATCACTCGCACTGCCGGGGTCGATGCCTTTTCCTGGAATCTTTTCAACAACTTGCCATACCAGTCGAACGGGTCTGCATTACGCCGACCATTGTCAGCCAGACCCAACAATCGTGATGCGATCGGGCTGTCAGCCAGCCTGCTTCGCACAACATCCACTTCGGGCTTGGTGCCTTCATCCTGTAAAGCATACAGGACACCAGCAACCTGCTTCAACCCTGGGTGATTCCATTGGTCGAGGGGAATTTCATGCCTGGCCCGTTCCACCAAATCCGGGTTGGCCAGCAGCAATTCCATCAGTTCTTTTTCCTCGGGTGCAGGTTTTGCCTGCCTTTGTTCCGTTTGTTGTTCCGTTTCTCGAACCTGCTCGGTTCTTGGTTTTAGTTCCCACAACCTTTTACCAAGCACCTGTTCGTGCACGCCAAGTTTCTTGGAAATGCGCGCCAGCATTAGTTGAACCTTCAGCGCGGCAGAGGGACTGTCTGCCACCGGAACCCGTGCCAGCACCGCCAGCAGGGAATCCAACGCTTTTTTGCCGGCTTCCAATGATGCACCAGGGGCATTTTGGGCCTCCAGTACTTTGCCAAGCTTAAACTCCAGCGCATCTACCGCGTTGTCCAGTGCCTTCTGCAATGGCTCGGGGCCATCCTTCAGCAGAAGATCGCAGGGGTCCAAACCTTCGGGCAGTGTCGCTATCGCCAGATCCATGTCACTGGCTGCAAATAATTCAAGTGCCCTGTCCACACCCTGTTCGCCACCCGCATCTGAATCAAAAACCAGCACCACTTTTTGAGTCCACCTTCGAAGGTGACGCAGATGTCTGGCGTTGATCGCGGTGCCCATGGTTGCCACCACATGGCAGATTCCCAGCGGGTGGGCCATCATAACATCGGTGTAGCCTTCCATTACCGCCAGATAACCGGCCGTGGCTATCGCGTTTCTGGCCTGATCGATTCCATAAAGCTGCTCACTCTTGCTGAAGAGAGTGGAATCTGCGGAGTTGTAATATTTGGGCGCACGGTCAATCATGGGGGAGTTTGGCATGATTCTACCGCCAAAACCCACTGTGTTGCCCAGAACATTACGGATGGGAAACATCACGCGGTCGCGGAACCGGTCATAAAGACCCGGTTTATCCGTCCTGCGCCCAAGTAACCCAACTTGCTCCAGCATTTCCAAATCCAATCCGTCGTTTTGTGCCCTGGCCAAAAGCCAGTCACCCTTGCCGGGTGCAAAGCCCAATCCGAACTGTCTGATAATCTCGTCTTCTAATCCCCGGCTGGAAAGGTAACTTCTAGCATCGGCAGCCAGGGAGGATTCCTGCAAGCACTGGTGGTATTGATCTGCTGCCCAGCGCACTGCATCTAGCATTGCTCCGCGGGCGCGGTTCTGAAGGAAATTTTTACTATTTTCCAGATCTATACCTGCCCGTCGGGCCAAAATTTCCAAAGCTTCGGCAAATTCGACTTTTTCGTACTCTTGCACAAAACTGATTACATCGCCGTATTTACCACAAGACCAACACCTGTAGCGTGCCCTTTTGGGATCCACATCAAAGGATGGCCGGTGATCATCATGGAAAGGGCATACACCCTTGAATGTCTGGCCAACAGGTCGAAGTGATATATAGCTTCCAACCACATCTGCGATGTCGTTGGCTTCCTTGATCAATTTGACCTTGTCATTGTCCAAGGGTAGGGCCCTTTTCAATGCTTTTCCAGGTTTTTGCTGAACTGATTTCAAACGAAATCCTCTGGCTGTTTCCAGGAATTAGCTCAATTCAAGGTAATTTGGGAAAAATTCAGCAGGCCCGGTGAATATGCAAGCAAGTGATTTTCCGTCCGCATGATTGATCTTGCAATAAGAGCCATGAAATTCACAGGTAAAACTAACCTGAGCGTTGCCATTAAACCTTAAGCTCATGTTTGGCACTCCTTGCCAGAACTTATGTAACCCGAAGCCTTCCTTGGCCTAACCAATTCTATGCTTGTCACAGAAGTTCTTATTAAAATTGTAATTTTTTCATGAAGTTGGTCAAGAAGGGGTAAGATCAACCCACCAAGATAGTTTCAATTTTTAATTTTACCCATTTTTTGAATCTTGACATTATAAGTTCTTGCTGTAGCGGAAATACACCCCTTAACGATTAAGCCGACTTTTGGGATTTTGCGGTTAACTCTGTCACTCAATTTGCCGATCTATTTTCTAAGGCCATCATTTGTTTTGGTTTGCCAAGGAGACATTGGGATGAGGAACAGTAAAAATCTGACTGGTTGGATTTTTGGTGGAGTTGCTTTCTGGGGTATTTCAGCCACAGCCTGGGGTGCCGCTGCACCTACACCTTCCCAAATCCTTACTTTTAAACCAAAGCAGGATGGTATCCAGGCTGTTATGCCTACTGCTGAAGAAGAGGCAAGTCTTAAGGTGGAATTGGTCAAAGGTGCCAAGAAGGGTTCTGGCTGGGTTCTTAAAGATGCCCAGGGAAACCTCTTGCGGAGATTCTTTGATACCAACGAAGATAACCGAATCGATGTTTGGTCCTATTACAAAGATGGAGTCGAGGTATATCGCGAAATCGACTCTAACTTCAACGGTAAGGCGGATATTTATCGCTGGCTGAATGCCGGTGGTTCCAGGATCGGCATCGATGAAAATGAAGATGCCAAAATTGATTCTTGGCAGACGATCAGCCCCGAGGAAGCCAGCCAGGAAGTTTTGAAGGCAGTTGCCACCAAGGATTATAATCGCCTGAAAGCCTTGATGGTTTCTGAGGCCGAACTTAAAGCCCTGGATCTTCAGGGAGATCTGGGCCGTAAGATTCGTGAACAGGTGAATGCCGCGCCTGCAAAGTTTCAGTCCACTTGTACCAAGCTTTCCGCCCTTACTGATAAGGCTATCTGGTTGCATGTGGAAATGGGCACTCCCCAGTGCCTTCCTGTGGATCTTACCGGAGCAAAAACAGATATCCTTCGTCATTCCAAGGGAACCATCCTTTATGAAGTGGCAGGCAAAACTGACTGGCTGCAAACCGGCGAAATGTACTTTGTAAACGGTGCGTGGAAACTTGCGGATGGTCCCATTCCTGGCGCAATCAGCGAGGATGAGGGCTCTGTTCGTCCGGGTTCCAACAAGATTGACCTCGAAAAAGACCCTGAATTGAAAAAACTGGTTGATGAACTCACCGCACTGGATGCATCCGCTGATGCAACAGCCTCCACCGGCCCCAGCCCCGCAATGGTGAAACATCACCTGAAACGCGCAGATCAATTGGAAAAGATTCTTGCCCGGGTAAAGGCCGAAGACCGTGACCCTTGGGTTCGCCAATTAGCGGATAGCCTTAGCAGCGCTGCCCAGAATGCCACTGCCAACGATGTGGTGGCATCCAAGCGCCTTGCGTCGCTGGAAGAGCAACTGGTAAAGGCGCTTCCAGGAAACAATCTGACGGCTTATGTGGCTTTCAGGGGCCTTCAGGCTGATTATGCGGCTCGCATTTCCAAGCCTGGGGAAGATTTCTCCAAGATTCAATCCGATTGGGTGGCAAAACTAACCCAATTTGTCCAAGCGTATCCCAAAGCTGAAGATACCCCTGATGCCCTGCTTCAATTGGGTATGGTAAGCGAATTTCTTGGTAAAGAAGTGGAAGCCAAAAACTGGTACAACCAGATTGTGAAAAACTTTGCAGGCAAACCGCAAACGGCCAAGGCCGCCGGTTCCATCCGCAGGCTTGAAAGCGAGGGCCAGCCTCTATCCTTGGTTGGAACCCAGCTTGGTAACCCTTCACAAACCTTTGACCTGACCAGTATCCGAGACAAGATGGTGATTGTTTATTACTGGGCAAGTTGGAATGGCCAGACCGTGGGTGATTTTGCGAAGCTTAAGCTCATCCAAGAGACTTATGCTGCCAAGGGGTTGGAATTAGTTTGCGTAAATCTGGACAACACCCAGGATGAAGCAACCGCATTCCTGAAACGATCCCCTATCACTGCCCAACATCTTTACCAATCTGGTGGCTTGGAAGGTAAACTTGCAACCGATTACGGTATTCAGGTTCTTCCCCATGTGTTCCTGATTGGAAAAGATGGCAAAGTGGTAGGCAAAAACCTCCAGGTTTCCAACGTTGAGGATGAAATTAAGAAAAACCTCAAATAATGAATTATAAAAAAAGAAGGCCCTGGGTGCACTCCGCATCCGGGGCCTTTGCTATTTTTGCAATAGTTCATCGTAAATAGGCACACTAAAGGTGAAAGGAAAAGGCTGCGAAAGCGTTTCCTTGCACAAGTCCCAGCAGATACAGAAGCACATTTGGGGTATCGCTCCAGGTTGGTGACCTTTGCGAAACCAACCCGTTTGGGTCAGCATAGATGGTCTCGATGGAATCGCAGGGCACCACATAATAGGCACATCTGTTTGTGTAGCGATCGTAGCAGCTTATGTAACCCTGGTTTCCGAAATTCCAGCCCCAGAAATAGTTTCGGTTCGTTTGCCACCAGTACGGTCCATAATAGCGGTTGACCGGAAATCCTCCATTCCAAGTGTGGTTTCCAAGCCAGGGATTCCAATGGTGGTTCCAGGTTGGGTTTCTGAAATTTGGATTCCTGTAGAAATCCTGGGGTATTCGGTTTGGGGGCCTATCAGGGAACCCGGCGATAGAATTCTTGCTTGCCATATCTTTTATTGGATTGTTCGTTGTAGATGGATAAAAGTTTTTCTGGGTTTCGATCCTTGGAGGTGTAGGTAACTTTAACTCCGGTGGTCTTTGGGGAAGTTGCTTGGGCATTGGTTTTGTATCTGGCACTTTTGTAATAGGTGGAGCTGGCCTTGGTGTGGCGGGATTGGTAATGGTTTTTGGTGAATCCGGTTTTAGAATCTCCGGTTTAACAAGTGGTTGTTTTGGCTTGGAGTTTTCCAAAACGGTTTCTGGCTTTGAAGGTTCTATTTTTGGAAGCTGTTTAGGCTGGGGAGAATTGGTTTCTTTTTTGATGGCTTCAGGTTTAGGATCTGCGGGTTTGGAAATGCTTATAGTTTTTTCGGGCCTTGGGGTAACGGAGTTTCCCGAAGCCGGACCGTTTGGTTGCCTGGAAGGATTTATTTTGCGGGAGCCTTCCTGTCCTTTGTTTGGGGTATTTTTACCTGTTAGCTTAGAATCTGAGTAGCCGAAGCTTGTTTGAAAGCTAAACATTGCGACTGCCATTGCCAGCAATCCTTTGGAAACAAAAGAGTTGAATATGATTTTCATGGCGGGCCTCGGTGTTGAGGAGTGATGGGAATTCTCTAATGGTGTAATTCTGATTTTGCGATTGCTTGCGATGGAAATCTTTTACCATTTAAAAAATGTCAGGTTCATAATGATGGGAAAAGAGCTTATTTTTAAGAGGGTGCTTAATTCTGATTCCTTGCCATGATATACTTGGTGGCAAGCTAGAAAAGGTAACTGGCATGGCTTTCCATAGAGCAAATTATTTAGAGAATCCCGATTTTAGCCGCCGGCAGGTTCTTTGTGCCGGAGCGATGCCTTTTTTGGGTCTTGGATTGCCAAGCTTTCTGGCTGCAAGACAAAGCCCGGCTATTTCCAAAAAACCACGAGCAAAAGCCTGCATTGTGTTGTTCATGTGGGGTGGCCCGGCACATCAGGATACTTGGGATATGAAACCCGAATCCCCTGTAGAGTACCGTGGGGAATTCAAGCCTATTTCAACCAAGGTTCCTGGCTTGCAAATATGCGAACATTTGCCAAGGCTTGCGACCAGGACTGACAAGCTGGCAATCATTCGATCGATGACCCATTCCGATGTGGATCACACATCAGCAACGCATTTTCTTCTTACTGGGCGGGATCGTCCCAATCGCAGTGCTCCGATTGCAGAGGATTGGCCAAACTACGGTGCTGTTCTATCGTACTTTGGCCGCGGGAACGGTTTGTTACCACCCTATGTATCCATGATGCCAGTGGTTCCCAATGGGGCTCCCCGGTTTGTCGAGTCTTCCCATGGCCAGGGCGCAGGTTGGCTGGGCCCCAAATATAACCCCATGCGTATTGATTCTGATGCTTCAAGTTCCGAATACAAAGTGGGGGAATTAGATCTTAGGCAGGAACTTGCTTCTGGAAGGCTGGATGACCGAAGAGCCTTGCAAAAAGATCTTCAAACCCAGCGCAAGTTCCATGAATCGGAAATTCAACAGGCGTTGGGAGGTCAATTTAAGAGGGCGTATGATCTTTTAGCCTCGCCCAAGGCAAGAAAAGCGTTTGACCTTTCCCAGGAACCCATGAAACTTCGGGAAAAGTATGGCATGAATCGCCATGGTCAAAGCGTGCTGCAAGCCAGAAGGCTTGTGGAGGCTGGTGTGCCACTTGTGACTGTATTTTGGCCCAATGAGGGCATTACCAATGTAAGTGTTTATTGGGACACCCATAACCGCAACTTTGTGGATCTGAAGGAAAGGCTGTGCCCGGTTACCGATCAGGCCTTTTCCGCCTTACTGGATGATTTGGAAAGTCGTGGCATGTTAGATGAAACTCTAATTCTTTGGACCGGGGAAATGGGAAGAACTCCCCGGGTGGGGCAATCTGTGGTGGGTGGTGCTGGCGCAGGTAAGGATGGTCGTGACCATTGGGCTAATTGTTTTACTTCGATCCTAGCCGGTGGTGGCATTCGAGGTGGAACGGTTTATGGCAAAAGTGACCGTTACGCTGCTTACCCATCCGAAAACCCAACTCGGCCGGCGGACTTGGTAGCCACCATGTATCACTGCCTGGGCTTGCCCCGTGATTCCCATCTTATGGATAAGCTAAATCGCCCCGTTGCTGTCATGGAAGGTGATATCATCCAGCCAATTCTGGCTTGAAAGCCCGGCTTATTTCGTTCTTTTGGATTATAGCGCCTTAGGTGTCTTTAAAGGCATAAGGAGATTCCAGCATGAATTGTCAAACACAATGTAATCTGTTATGAAAAAAATATGAGCTGGAAAGATTGTCTTATTCACCTTTGGTGCCATGATGTTAGAACCCAAGAGAAACGCTTCTAAATTTGCTTTTACACTAATTGAACTGCTGGTGGTGATAGCCATCATTGCAATTTTAATAGGCTTGTTGTTGCCTGCTGTTCAGAAGGTTCGGGAAGCTGCTGCGCGTGCACAAAGTCAGAATAATTTGAAACAGATCGGTTTGGCCATGCATGGCGCACACGATGCCATGAAGGTTTTTCCCCCGGTATTGGTAAACCAATGGTCTTCCTTTCAAGTGAATTGCACCACCTGTGTGGAATATCGTGGTCCGTATCTGCCCTTCAACCAGGCAACCGCCGGTGGAGACAAAACCACTTTTTTTTATTGTCTGCTTCCCTATCTGGAACAAGGTGCGCTGCATAAATCTATTAGCGCATATAACATTATGGCTGCCAGAACCGACGATGCTACTAAGATGGTGGGTTCAACCCAATTGAAGGTGTTGCAATCCCCTACCGACCAAAGCCCCTACAAAGAAATGGACTGGTCCTGGCAATGGACAACCCATCCAAACGGGGTGCCCTACAAACAATCCCTTACAAGCTATGCACCGAATGTGCGTGTTTTTGGCCAGCCTTATAACGGTGAGTGGCAGGGGTGGCGTGTTGCCTGGAGTAATGTGGGTGGTGGTGTGGAAACCATTAGCAATATCACGGATGGAACCTCCAACACCATGGGGGTCATCGAGAAACCCATGGTTGCCGGTGCAGGCACTCTTTCTTGGGCCAACTACACACTTTCTGGCGATGCCAATGGTAATAACGGTGCCCAGGTTTGGGCCACTACTGATATTACCGATGCGCTGGTGCCTTTCTTTGGCACCACTTGCAACGACCCTAATTCCACCGCGGACGATGTTTACGGCCAATATGGAAGGGCCAATTGCAGGTTTGGAAACACAGACCCCAATGAATACTTCCATCCGCCAACAAGGTTGTTAGTGCCAAGCCAGCAAAGACATTACAACATCTATCCATTAAGTTCTGGTGGTGTTCAGGCTTGTATGATGGATGGCAGTGTAAAATCGATAACTACTTCGGTCAGTATTCGCTCCTGGAGTGCATCGATTACTCCGCGAGGTGGCGAAGTAGATAGCATCAATCAATAATCCAAAATAACAGGGTTTTTAAAAATGATTCGCAGACTTTTGCCTGGGATTCTGATCATTTGTGTGATGGGGTGTGGACAGAGAGCCTACGAAATACCAGATTCGGGGGCTACGCTGGAAGGTTCTGTTACTTATGATGGCAAGCCAGTTCCAATGGCCTTGATAGTTGTGCGATCTGAAACTGCCACGGCGGATGCCAGAATTGTAGAGCCAGGCAAGTACAAGGTTCCTAGTGTGCCTATTGGAAAAGTGAAAATAGCAGTTGATACGGATGCAATGCGTGGAGAACTGATGAGCCGAAGTATGGCACAGGCCTACAAGGGGCCTGGTGGTCAGTCTTCCGCTGAGGCGGGAAAGAAGCTTTCGTTCATCGCGGTTCCCGGTAAGTTTGCTGATCCTGATAGCTCAGGCATCACTTTCGAAATCAAAAAAGGTGCCAACACCTTTGATATTGTTATTCCGAGGTAGTCGTGCAGCGGTTGGTGTCTTCTTCCAGAGGAACATACCTGTACAGCCACCAGGCAAAAGCACCCATAAGCAGCACCCCGGTGTAGACATCAAATAGCGGGTCCCACTGTGCCCTGCCGGTGTAACCCTGCTTAAGGCGAAAATCAGAATAATATCCAACAAACCACTGAGAACTCATGGCGCCCAAAACGCCAATTCCATTCATCAATCCAAAAAGGCTACCGACATGTTTTCCACACTGGGGAATGGCCACTGACCACCAGTTGGGCAAGGTCACATGCATGAAGCAGAAGGAACAACCCCAAAGTGCCGCAAGGGCGTAGGGCGCGTCGCACCGAATGCCTATGAAAAGACATACGGCTGCCACCAGATAGCAGGAAATGCCAAGTCGCCTACGGGCAAGTACATGGTCAGAAAACCACAATGGTATCCGGTCTGCGAGCCATCCACCGAAAAACATTCCAATCGCCGAGCCCGCCAGCACGAAGGAGGCGAGTTTGCCTGCGAGCAGGTTATCGAGTCCCCGTGCCGAGGAAAGATACTTGGGAAACCATGAGTAGAAAAAGTAGGTGTAAAAAGCACCCATCACCATGGTCAGGCAAAGTACCAGGATGCCCCTGTTGGAGAAAACTTTTGACCAGGGGACTGGGTCTTGATGAGTGGTTTGCACCACACCGGAGGATTGGATGATTTCTAGTTCCTGTGGGCTGACGCCATTGTGTTGTGCAGGGTCATCCCGGAACCACAGCCAAAAGCCAATGGCCCAGAGAATTCCCGCTATTCCAAAAATGCTGAATGTCCATTTCCACCCAATGTTTTCAATCAGGTAAGCTGCTCCAATGGGTGCAATAACCGCCCCCAGTTGCGCTGCAGCCAGCATGGTTCCCTGAACCCTGCCTCGTTCGCCCACTGGGTACCATCTTGCAATTACCCTTGCCGCGTTGGGGAATGCGCCTGCTTCCCCAACACCGAACAAGAACCTAACCATCAAAAGTGAATAAAAACCAGTGCAGGCTCCGGTAAGTGCGGTGAATACCGACCACCAGATGACTATGCGTGTCAGAATCATTCTGGATCCGAACTTGTCTCCCATGCGACCGGTAGGCACTTCAAAAATTCCATAAGCCAGGGTGAACGCCATGAGGATATAACTGATCTGGGTGTTCGTCAGCCCAAGTTCTTTCTGGATTGGAACTATCGCCTGAGACATGCAGATGCGATCCAGGTAGAGAACACAAGATAACCCGCAAAGCCAGAGAACCAGAACTGTTCTGGCTTGGGTGGGTTGTTCACTGATGGTGTTTTTGGTTTCCATGCCGGGTCTCTGCAGGGGTTAGATTCCAAGTCTATTCCGCATTCAGGTTCAAGTCACCAACCGAATGTTGAATAAAGTCGCATTCCGCTAAAAGGTCTGGTACATATCGGAAAAGAAACCTAACTTGGGAGGTTTGGATGTTGATTGGTTATGTCAGTGATGAAAAGTATTCTGCGCTGGCGGATGTAAGTCTTGAGTTTATGAATCAGGCGGGTCAATCCTGGGCCACCCATTCACGGGCTAGTGGTTCTGTGGTGTTGGATTTGCCTTCAGGCAGCTATAAGGTGGTGCTTCAAAAACCTGGCTTTGGATCCAAGTTTAGCAATATTCGGGTTCCATCAACGGAGCCGTTTCAATTCCGTTTGCTCTCCGATGAACTGTATGGCTACGCCTGGCCAAAAATGGTTCGTTCAGGTGAATCTTCCGAATTCAGGGTGCATTCTGTCGAGGCTTACAAGCTGGAGCTTTGGAGATATGGGTGGAACCCACAGATGGTGTGTTCACTGGGTTGGCATGATGAACATGCTCCCCGTGCCGTGATGCAGGTGACGCCCGATGGGGATTACACCCAGACTGGCGTGCAGTGGAACAAGGTGGGTTATGAGAACTCTGTGCATTCCCAGCATGTTTGCGCTCCGGATCGTTCCGGCCTGTATTACTTCAGGGCATCCACCGCCACGGGCAGGGAGTTTTCCTTTCCTTGGATAGTGGCACCTGCAAAGCCAAAATTCGCGCTTGCTGTGCTGGCATCGAACCTAACTTGGAATGCCTACAACAGCTTTGGCGGCAGAAGTAATTACATTCATGCTGATGGTTTGCCACCCACTCCGACCGTGAATTCTCGTGTGGAACTGAAGCGCTATTCCGACAAGGGTTTTTACACCTGGCGCAGTGGACCATACCCGCCCCTTTCCCTTGATCGGCCAGAGCCTTTTAATCACATAAACTTTCGGGAAAAAATCACCGATCCCATCGAAGGCAGGCAGGCTTGTCATCTGGCACCTGCGGAGTGGCGATTGCTTGGATGGTTGGAAAGGGAACAATTTCAATACGACTACTACGCTGAATCCCAACTTCATGATGGTGCGCTCGATCTGTCGCAATACAAGGTGTTGATCACCGCTGTGCATCCCGAATATTGGACCCGGCGTATGTATCAATTGGTAAAGGATTGGGTATTTAAGCAAAAGGGCAGGTTGGTTTATCTGGGTGGTAATGGCCTGAATTGCGAGGTGGAACTGACACAAGATGGCGCCATGCTTTGCCATAACGAAAACCTGACGGGGTTGGATGTGAAAGGGTTGGGTGGGTATGAAAGCCGTTATGCCATACGCCATGAATCCGAGGCCAATCTGTTGGGGGTGGTGTTTACACCTGCGGGTGCGATGACAGGTGCGCCTTATCGTGTTGTGGATGATTCCCATTGGGTTTTTGATGGAACTGGTTTGCGCAACGGAGACCTGTTTGGGGAAAAGAGTTTGCATATGCGCTGCCCGGGCGGTGCATCGGGGCATGAGACGGATAAAGTTTCCGCGAGTTCCCCCCAGGGGATCAGGCATCTTGCCAAGGGCTTGAACCCAGATGACGGTGGCGCCGAGATGACCATTTTTGAATCACCTTCAAGTGGCATGGTGTTCTCGGTTGGTTCGATCAATTATGTGGCATCACTGCCTGTTGATGAAAAAGTTTCAAAAATAACCTCGAATGTGTTGAGGAGATTCCTTTCATGAAGATTACCAGCATAGAACCTATTCCGATTAATGTGCCTTTGAAGAAAGGGCTTACCGCCAAGACTGCCCATGGCGAGCACGCTTTCTCGCCATATGTTCTTGTGAAGGTGCATACCGACCAAGGTATTATTGGGTTGGGTGAGGCGACAATATCCGGCCTTTGGTCTGGTGAAACCCAGGCCGGCACTGTTTCCGCCATTCGGGATTACATCGCACCCCAGTTGGTTGGAAGGGATCCTCGTGACATAACTGCCGCACGCAGGTGTATGGATTTCATGATCAAATTGAATTCCTTCACCAAGTCTGCTGTTGAAATGGCCTTGTGGGATATTCTTGGGAAATCTGTCGGTTTGCCGGTGTATCAGCTTTTGGGAGGCAAGGTTCGAGACAAGGTGCGAATTAAACTTGTGGTTTGGGCCAGGGATGTCGCAGGATCCCGCAAGATGGCGGAGGATCACCTGAAGCTTGGGGTGAATTGTGTGAAGGTAAAGGTTGGCCTGGACCCCGTGACCGATGTCGCAAGGGTGAAGGCGGTTCGTGAGGTGGCAGGCCCAAATATTCCGGTAACCATAGATGCCAATTGTGGCTGGACCATCCAGCAGGCCCGTCATTGCCTTCGAGAATTGGAAAGCGTAAGCCTATTGCTTGCGGAGCAGCCCATTCCAGCAGGAGACCCCGTGGCGCTTGCAGAGCTTCGTCATGTTACTTCGGCACCCATCATGGCGGATGAAAGTGTCTTCACCATTCAGGATGCCTGGCAGTTAACCAATCATCGTGCCGCTGATATTTTTAGTATTTACCCGGGCAAGCATGGTGGTATTGCGGGCACAGCGGAAATTGTCGCCATTGCCAAGGCGGCTGGCATTCGCTGTACCATTGGCAGTAACCTGGAATTAGGTATTGGAACAGCAGCCATGCTTCATGTTGCCGCTGCCTTTCCTGAAGTGGATTGTGATACTTTCCCTGCAGATACGATTGGGCCTTTTTATCATGATGGTGAAATTATCACCAAGCCACTGGACCTCGGCCCGCCACATGCGATGGTTCCCACCGGCCCGGGCCTGGGTGTGGAACTTGACGAGAAAGCATTGGCAAAATTCCGAGTCGGTTAAGCGGACTGTACTGGAAAATGATTGTTCAGAAACTCTGTGTTGTTAGACTGGCCAACAAGCCGTGGCTGGTTTCAGCATTGCAGGCATCCTACCTTATTGAGAGATTCTCATGATCCGAGCCACTGTTGACTACTCGCAGCCCGGGAGGCAACTGGGTCACCTTTATATTCCCTATTCCTACAATCTTGCCGGTTGGGCAAACCTGATGGTTCCAATTGCTGTTCTGGGAAATTGCAAAGGACCAACTGCCTTGGTGATGGCCGGCAACCACGGAGATGAATATCCCGGCCAGGTTGCGGTCATGCGACTGCTAAGGGAACTTAAGCCCGAACAAATCCATGGCAGGGTGATCCTAATTCCCACTCTTACCATGCCTGCCGCGAAAGCCGGAACAAGACTTTCACCGTTGGATGGTAAAAACTTCAACCGAAGTTTTCCAGGCAACCCGGAAGGTACTCCTTGTGAGGCTCTGGCACATTATCTTACAACGATTCTTTTTCCGATGGCAGATATCGTAATTGATATTCACACGGGCGGCAGGGGAGTGGATTTCTACCCGTGCGCTCATATGCACCTGGTACCTGATGGTCAGCAGCGCAAACGGATGATCGAGGGGACCGAGGCTTGGAACACAGATTTTTGCTTTCTTTATGCCGACATTGCTGGCACTGGTCTCCTTCCGGTAGAGGCCGAAAATCAAGGCAAGATTGTGATTACGACTGAAATGGGAGGCAGCGAGAATGTGACCGCCGCTGTTCACCATCAAACCCAGTCCGGGCTGAAGAATGTCTTGGTCACCATGGGTATCCTCAAAGGGGAAGCCGCATCCAGAAAATCGCTTGGGTTACCACCCACACGATGGGTGCAAGCGCTCAACTGGGAAGATTATCGTTTTGCACCCGAATCGGGCATTTACGAAAACATGGTTCCGCTGGGTACGGAGGTTCGGGCTAATCAGGTGGTGGGGGCGATACATTATCTGGAAAGACCTGATCGCGAGCCAACCTGCGTGGTGGCGCCCTCGGCGGGGGTATTGATAGCCACACGCGCACCATCGGTGGTTTCACAGGGGGATTGTGTCGCGGTTATAGCTCATGAAGTGGATCCCAGGAAGTTGTCATGAAAATAACAGAAGTGGTCTGCCAGATTCTGCGTATTCCAAATGTGCAGGCGAAAACTGCCAGCAGCCAGGATTCCGTTCTGGTTCGCATTCGCACGGATAATGGACTAGAGGGAATTGGCGAGGCAGATTCCTCGCCAGAAGTGGTCAAGGCCATCATTGACGCGCCTTTCAGCCATAACATTGCCTGCGGGTTACGGAAGATCCTTATCGGGGAAAATCCTCTCGAAAATGAAATGCTGTGGCAGAAGATGTACCGGCGCACCATGTATTTTGGTCGCAAGGCAGCGGGCATCACCGCCATGGCTGCGGTGGACATGGCCCTTTGGGATATCAAGGGAAAGGCCTTCGGTCAGCCCATTCACAGGTTGTTGGGTGGCAGGCATCACGAAAGGCTGCGTGGGTACGCATCGATACTTTTCGGGCGTGATGGAAAGGAAACCGCGGATATTGGAAGAAAATGGGTGGAAGCGGGATATAGTGCGGTGAAATTTGGCTGGGAACCCATGGGCACATCAGAGGCGGTGGATATCGATCTTGTTCGGGGGGCCCGTGAAGGGCTTGGAGATGCAACCCTGCTTATTGATGCGGGATGTGTTTATGATGCTCGTACCGCGCTTCGGCGTGCCCACGCATTTGCGGAATACAAACCGGAGTGGTTCGAGGAACCACTGCGTGAGGATGATATCGAGGGCTACGCATGGCTTCGTGATCGTTCTCCGATACCCATTGCGGCGGGCGAGGGGGAATGTGGACGCGAATCTTTTCGTCCGTTCATTGATCGCAGGGCTTTGGATGTTTATCAGGTGGATATTTCGCGTTGCGGTTTTACCGAGGCAGCTTTCATCCGTGCTAGGGTGGAGGAAATAGGAGCCAGGCTGTGCAACCATTGTTACACAAGTCCACTAACGGTCGCTGCCAGTCTTCACTGGCTTGCAACATGCAAGGATGCCTTTCTGTTCGAGGATTGTGTCGAGGATTCACCCCTTAGGCATGAATTGACACTGGAAAAAGTTCAGTCCAAAAACGGATGGATTGAAGTCCCTGAACGCCCCGGTTTGGGAGTTACCCTGGATGAAAAGTTTGTGAAGAAATACCTGGTGTCGGAATCCAAATGAATTCTGGAGGCTTGATCCATGAGCAGGGCAAACACGGAATACAGGTACGAGAAGTTGACTTGGCCGGAAATCAATGATGCCGTGGACTTGGGAAAAGTTTGCATAGTGCCATGTGGTGCGGTGGAGCAACATGGACATCACCTGCCGCTGGATGTGGACTTGGTCTGCCCGGTGGGAATAGCCAATGGCGCAGGCAGGGAAATACCTGAAAAAATGCTGGTGCTTCCGGTTGTCGCGTATGGCTACACCGGCCATGTGATGGATTTTCCGGGCACGATCAACCAGGACTTTGAGCATTTGATGCATCATGTGCTGGATATCACAAAGTCGCTGGCTTATCACGGTTTCAAAAAGATTATTCTTTTGAATGGGCATGGTTCCAACATGCCCAATCTGGATCTGGTTGCGCGAAGGACCAACATCGAAACGGATGCGGAATGCTGTGTTGCTGCATGGTGGAATTTGTTGACAGTAGATAAGACTTTTTTACCCAAATGGAGACAGAGTAAATTTCCCGGTGGATGTTCGCATGCGTGTGAACTTGAGACCAGCCTTTATATGTATTTGGATGGTGGAAATGTCCGAAAAGATTTGATTAAGAGTGGAACCATCAGTTTCAATAATGAGGAAAGCCCGTTTAACTGGGTTGACCTTTTTGCTGCCGGACCCGCGACTGTGGTTTCCTGGACAAGTAGTTATTCAGAAACTGGTGTGCTGGGGGATGCGGAACTGGCAACCCCGGAAAAAGGGCAACAGGCCTACGAGGAAGCTGTGAGGCAATTGGTTCGTTTTGTCAGTTGGTTTAAGGATCGGCCAAAGGATGTCCGCAAGGATTTGCATCGAAGAAAGCCCACCATGCCATTGCCGTGGAGCCAGCGGCCTGTTTGATGAAGCGTGATCAATTATTGGAAGGCAGTACATAAACATGAAAATTACCGATTTGCGAATTACAGGGCTGGCCGGCGGAACCGTGGAAGGTGGATGGGCCAGGGAGCTTGCACCGGAAGACGATGTGCACACGATTGTCGAAGTGCTTACCGATGAGGGGTTGGTGGGGATAGGAAGTACCTTTACCAGCAGTGACTTGGTGCGGGCCGCTGCCAAATTATTGAAGCCTCTTTTAATTGGCGAACGAGCTGATGAACCCTCCAGAATCAGCGAAAAACTTCGACAGCATATGTTCTGGCAGGGACGAGGTGGCTCTGTGGAGCATGCCATCAGCGGCATAGATATTGCGTTATGGGATTTGTTTGGCAAGGTAACCAATCAGCCGGTTTCGCGATTGCTTGGTGGTAATTATCGCAACAAGATCAAGCCATATGGTTCCCTTTTATTTGATGAGCCAGACCCCTTGCGGGAAAAACTGAAGGAGGCGGTGCGCCGTGGGTTCAAGGCTATCAAGCTGGGGTGGAAACCCTTTGGAAGGCGAGATGCCAAAACCGATGAGTTGATTGTGCGAACTGCCCGGGAGACCATTGGCCCAAATGTGGAGTTAATGGTGGATGCGGGTGGAAGCGAGGCTTTCTGGCCACATGGCTATAAATGGGCACTGCGTACCGCACAGATGTTGGCAGCCTATGATGTGACATGGTTTGAAGAGGCTTTGCCACCAGATGACTTTGCAGGCTTTGCCGAATTGCGAAGGCATTCGCCTGTACCCATAGCCACTGGTGAGGTGCTTACCCGCAGGCAGAGCTTCAAACCGCTTTTTGAACAAAAGTGCGTGGATGTGGTCCAACCGGATTGCACAAAGTGTGGTGGCCTGACCGAGGCTTGGCGTATTGCATGGATGGCATACGAGCATAATGTGCTTTGGGTTCCCCACGGTTGGAACACCGCAATCGGCCTGGCGGCGGATATTCAAATGGCGTGCGCCATGCCCGT
>JBEGQX010000364.1:0-4091 GCA_041180805.1 Planctomycetota bacterium | reverse complement strand
CGTTGGCCAGAATTCATCCGGAATTACTCCATTTGGAGAAAAGAATACCACCATACGTTTCTTGGATGAATTGTTTTTGGCAAATGAAATACTTTCGAGGTTTTGAAGGAAAGGTAGCGCTGCGGTTGAGATACCTGCATGCTTTAAAAAGTTGCGACGATTTGCTTGTGTCATATTAATTCTCCATATGCCCAATCCTAACATCCATCGCCAGTTTTGGCGATAAAACTTTCACTTATTGGGCACCTTTTGACAAATTAGGGTCGTTTGAGGCCACCCTGACAATTTCCCCGGCAAGCTTTCTCATGTTTAGGTTATTTTTTTCAAAGAAAGCAGTCAAATTATCAAGAGTGTTTACCCCGTAGGCTCTTGTTGGTTGTTGAATCAGATGATGGAAAAGATTTTCCACAAAGGCGCGATGGCTGTCCTGGCTGTTGGCCACGTAAATACCAAGATCTTTAGGGCCTTGAAAATTCACTTTTTTACCATCCCTTGCAATATAAAATCCCGAGGTATCCACCGGTTTATGGTTGTCTTGAAGACGTGATTTTCCTACTGCATCAAAGTTCTCCAAGGTAAATCCAAGAGAATTTATTGTGTTATGGCATGTCATGCAAGCGGCTGGCTTAGTCTGCATGATTACCCTTTCCCGAGTGGTAAGGGAAGGATGTAAACTCGGGGCTAATGGGGCGACTGCCTCTGGGGGTGGGTTTAGGGTTACTCCCATGATTCCTCGCGCAAGGAAGACCCCTCGATGAATGGGAGAACTTTCCGAACTGTATGAGAGTTGGCTAAGCATGTATGGATGTGTGATGATTCCGGATCTTTTTTCGGGTTCCCAGGATACCTTTTCAAACATCCCTTTTGGAGAGGCATTAAGACCGTAAAACTTACTGATATTTGAATTCATGTAAGTTTTATCATCGGTGAAAAGATTCTTGAAATTGCTTGCAGAAGACCAGAATATTTCGGCTAGGGATTTTTCAAGAGATATCCTCAAATCTGATTCAAGGACTGGATTAAATTCTGGGAACCTTGCAGGATCCTTGGCGGTCTCCCCGGCCCTATCCATCAATAGCAGGTGATGAAAAAACGAGCGGATTTTTTCCTTTGCCCTTGGATCTGCAAGCAGTCTTTCAGTTTCGGTTTTTAAGGTTTCTGGTTGTTTCAATTTGCCCTGCTGGTGAAGTTCTAGAAGTTGCTGGTCAGGTATGGAGTCCCAAATGGCAAAAGACAATCTGCTTGGTAATTGGGATTCCATGAGGTCATTTCGATAAAGAAAGTTCGGTGATTTTAGGACCCAGGTAATTGCAACCATGGCGCCTTCCTGGGGATCTTTGGCATTATCAATAAGAGATTTAATTAATGCTTTTTCAGTTGTCTCCAATGATCTTCGGAAAGCTCGGTTCCCGAGTTTCTCAATAAAGGACAAAATTTTGTCGCTTCGGTTGGAATCCCCATCCTTTGAGGAAGAAAACTCGTTGATTTTCTTGGAAAGATATTTTGACGTTTCCAAGGCGGCTAGAGTGGTGGCTTGATCCCATTCCTTGGAAATTGTCGACCCTTTTTCCCAACCAAGGCTGCTGTCATCCGGGGGAAACGGTGTGGATGGAATAAATAATTCTGGCGATGTGCCGGGATGCAGATACTCGGAAGGCACAATTTCCATGGCACCAAGTGGTTTTTTCCAACTCAGTTTTACGAAAGCAGGCTGGGGAGCTTTGGGCTTCTTATTGTCATTGACACCTTGTTTGGCCTTTGTGAATTCCAGCCGCAAGGAGTAATTCCTTCCGGAAACCAGAAAAATCGAACCAGTAAATTTGGTATCATTTCCGGATTTTACCCAAGCGTCAATCAATGGGGTATTATTATCATTAGCCCAAAGCCGTATGGCGTGATTGGATTCAACCTGCAAATCATAATACCCGGTAAATGGGGCAAAAATATTTCCAGTCCATCGGATGGAATATTCCAATGGATCAATTTTCCCTTCGGCTGGGCTTCCATCCTTGAAATCAAAATTCACCTCGGTGTCAGTTTTGGTTTCCCCCAATTCTCCCTTGTTGAAGCTTCTGCCCTTAAAATATTCGCCTTTCAGGCCATTGATGGGGTCGATTTTTGTCTGCCCCCTGAAACTTGCAACAAGATCCATCACCGAATTTCGATACTGTCGTACCGTTAGCCGGCTCAATTCGATTCTTGGCGGACGATTTTTTTCTCTCGCTATCAAAGAGTAAAAATTCTGCTGCATGAAATTGGCAATGTCTAAAGATTCATGAGCTTTGAGGCTCCCTGGATCTTCTTTTGGCATGGTTTCTTCAATAACTTTTGCCAATTGAGCGGATGTCAGACTTCCATGTAAAGGCTTGGCGTATTTTCCTTTGACACCCTCACCATTCTCACCATGACAATTCGCGCATTTGGAGAGGTAAAGATTCTGGCCGCTTTCAGCGCCACAGACATTGATTGGTGATGAAAAAAGATATACGCAGATTAATAGATAAATCAGGCAACAATAGCCTCGCGATTCACTGTATTTTCTCATGGCATTTTAATTTCATTAAGTGTGAAGCGAATGATATTACAAAGTTTTATTCTATTCTTTAATGATTTAGAAATTGATGAAAAGTGTCACTAAAACAAAAAATTGTGGGGTCTTAAATCAAGGTCTTGATTTCATAGAGGAAAGACCTCCATCCACCGCAAGAATTTGCCCCGTAATCCAGGAATTGTCACGGTTTAGAAAGAATTCAATCGCTGAAACTATGTCCGATGGCTGACCAATTTTACCGAGCGGATGCATGGAGATAGACGCATTCAACGCAGAAGGGTTTTTTGTGATATTGGAAGTCAGGGGGGTCTCAACTAATCCGGGTGCTACGACATTAAAGCGTATTCTCTTGGGGGCGTAAGAGGCCGCAGCCGAAATCGCAAGACCTTGAACTGCAGCTTTGGCAGCAGCTATTCCTTCATGGTTTGGAAGGCCTATGTTGGCGGCAGCCGATGAAATAAAAACCACTGAGCCACCGTGCTCCATCATCGCGCGGGATGCGTGTTTGCAAATCGAGAAAGAAGTTTTTAAACTGCAATTAATAACATTGTTAAAATCTGCTTCCGAAGAGATGTGGGCGGGTTTAAGCAGCAAAGAACCGCAACAATTAACAACTCCATCTAATCTTCCATAAGTTGCCACGCAATTATTGATGGCATCTTCAGTACTGGAAAAATCCGAGGCATCACAGACTTGAAATGGAGATTCAAGCTCTTGAGCTAGAGTTTGAATTTTTTCTGAATTTCTTCCACAAAGAAAGAGATTCGCGTTTTTGGATTTGAGGGAATTGGCGAGAGCCTTGCCGATTCCCCCATAAGCTCCAAAAATCGCTATGTTCAAATCTTGGAAGGTCACGATTTAAAATACCTCCGAAGGAACCATCACTTTGCGAAGTTTTTCGAGAGCCGCAAATTGAATTT
Source organism: Planctomycetota bacterium (assembly GCA_041180805.1). Lineage (GTDB taxonomy): Bacteria > Planctomycetota > Planctomycetia > Gemmatales > Gemmataceae > JBEGQX01. The sequence goes on along the minus strand of JBEGQX010000364.1, from coordinate 620 downwards.
GGCGAACCCTTTCCTTGGAAAGGTTTAAGAGTTTGCCCACTTCCTCAAGGCTGCTCAAAGGTTTATCACCCAATCCAAATCTTTCGATCAGAACAAACTTTTCTCGCTCATCTAAAATCAATGAGTCTTTCGAGAAATACTTATCCAGGTTAGCAAGAGATGAAATTTGCGCAGTTGCAACACTTGTACCGGAAACATCTAGATCGCTACCTATGATATTTTCCACCGATTCACAATGGACCAGCTTATCATTGGTATTTTTAAGATTTAGCCGGGAAAGTGCTCTCATCAAACATGTGAAGGCATAGGTGCTAAAACGTATGCCCTTCCATGGATTAAACGCAGCAACAGCTTGAATCATAACAATATTACAGTTTCCTGCGATGTCATCAGACATGTAACGCAGGGGAATCCATTTATTAACAGCCTTATATACAAGCTTGAAATTACCCATCACAATCAGGTTTCGCAGTTGAAAATATGCCCTTCTCCAAAAAGCTTGTTTGGATTTAGAAGCATCTTTTTTACACCGGTAACCTGCATAATGCATTCTCTTGACAAGATCTTTGGTAACTTCTTCTGGCATGAAAGTGTCTGAATAATCTACCGATTGAAAATCT
>JBEGQX010000363.1:0-31994 GCA_041180805.1 Planctomycetota bacterium | reverse complement strand
CATCCGGAAGGACCGGTGCAGCAGGCTTTTTCCTCCAATTTCAGCAAGGAACAGTTTGAAAAAGCTGTTTTAAAGTGCAAGGAATATATTTTTGCAGGCGATATTTTTCAGGTTGTAATCAGCCAGCGGCTCGAGACTAAAACTAACGCAAAGGCCCTGGATATTTACAGAACATTAAGGGTTGTTAATCCAAGCCCGTTTCTGTTTTTTTTGAGCATGGGGGAACTGCATTTGATAGGAAGTTCTCCCGAAATTATGGTTCGGGTAGAAGAGGGAAATGTGACCATTCGTCCTTTGGCGGGAACACGCCCCAGGGGTGCAAACGAGGAAGAGGATAGAAAGCTGGCTGCAGATTTGGTGGGCGACCCCAAGGAAAGGGCCGAGCACATCATGTTGGTTGATCTTGGGAGAAACGATGTTGGCCGAATTGCCGATTTTGGTTCAGTCCGATTGACGGATGTGATGACCGTTGAAAAGTACAGTCACGTTATGCACCTTTGCAGCACGGTGGAAGGAACATTAAGGAAAAATATGACTGCTTTGGATGCATTGAAAGCTTGTCTGCCTGCCGGGACTTTAAGTGGCGCACCGAAGGTAAGGGCGATGGAAGTGATCGATGAGCTTGAACCTCAAAAACGCGGTCCTTATGGGGGGGCGGTTGGTTACATCGATTTTTCAGGGAATATGGATACCTGTATTGCCCTGCGAACCATGGTTTTGATGGATGGCAAAGCTTATCTCCAGGCCGGTGCTGGAGTGGTTGCGGATAGTGACCCTGCCAAGGAATACGAAGAGACCTTGAACAAAGCCCGTGGGTTGTTGAGAGCCATCGAAATTGCTGAAAAACAGCTTTAAATGCAACTCATTAGGGTGGTTGCCAGATCTGCAAGTTGTTTTACTTGGGGGCTGCTTTTAAACCAAATAATGTTCCGGGTTGTCTCTTCGAGAATCTTTGTTTCCCCAAGATTGCCTTTTTCATGAATTGCAAGAATATATGGGAACTCTTTTGACTTACTAAGTTGTTCGGTTTTTTTTGTGAGTGTTTCCTGGTTCCAAGCCCAAAGTATTTCAACGCCAATGGTTTTTCCTGTTTTGGAATCCTTAATGATAAAATCCGGAACCATCAACCCGGTGATTGATTCCATGTCTCCAATCTCATCGCTGATGTCCAAGTTTCGCACTTTCTTTTTAAAATGATCCATGAGCGCGATATGTTCAGGAGGCTTGTAGATTCCTTCGTCATCCAGATGTGAAACCAAGCCATCGTTGCTGGAAATGTGGAGAAAGGCCCGTGTGTTTTTTTTGCCCCACGTTAATTCGGCTTCCAATTCAAATTCTTTTTGAAGTAGCACTGCGGGAAGTAGTAGCGCCAATTGCAAGCCATATTTGGTTGTTGATCTGAACAGGCTTAATGGGCCATCCAGTTCAAAGTTCCAATCTCCTTCATTATTTTTTGTTGCGGTAAATAAAAGTCTTCGAAAGTTAAGCCACCGGACAAGCTGCCGAATCTTAATCTGAGGAGTTGCTCCCGGAAGTTGAAGTTTTACCTTTTTGGCCTGTAGCATTACAGCTTGAGCCAACCCAATATTATACCTTTGCAAAAATCTTTCAGGATTCCAGTTGGGGCCCTTGAGAAGTTTTCTTTCAGTTTCCAAGTCCGCATAAAGTAGGTCTTCACCGGTATCGCAATCTAATTGCAATTCATTGAATGCAGTATTGAAAATTCGAGTTCTGGTTTCAGCTTCTGTCGGTAAATTCCCCTTTTTTCTTTCCTGGGTTGCAAGGGTGAAAACCTTTTCTCTTAGCAAAGGCAGATCATCGGTTTTGGATTCACTGAATGTGCAGGCATCCAATAAGATTTTGCAAAGGGCAGCGTAAATCTTTTGGTCCGGAACAGGAAACCGACAATCTTCCAGGGTGGCTGAAATTGTAGAAAGTTTATTCCCAGCTTCTTGCCGGATCGTTTCCAGTAACCAATTTGCAAGCCTTGACCAAACAGGATGTTGATGTTCCAAATAGGATAATTGAACATGGCCTTTGGAAATTCTTGCGGATATGTCACTGACGGTAAGCATCGTGCTGTCTCCGCCTGTCGGATGTATATTCTTCCGATGTGTTTCGGGTGATGATCTCGTACAAAACAGCTTCCTTGTCTTTGTGTTTTCTAAGTATTCTTCCTAGCCTTTGTACGTGTTCTCGAACTGTTCCTGATCCTGAAAGGATGATTCCAACCCTGGCGCTGGGAACATCCACTCCTTCGTTTAATACCTTGTTTGTGACGATGGCGGAAAAGATGCCTGATTTGAATCTTTCAAGGATTCCGCGTCTTTCTCGAGCCTTGGTTTCGTGGGTGATCGCAGGAATGAGAAGCTTGCGGGATATTTCGTAAACTTTTTGGTTATCTGAACAGAAAATAATGCTCGGGTCTTCCCGATGCTGCAGAAGTAATTCTTTGAGTTTTTCTATTTTTGCCTCGGCATGAAACGCAATTTTTTTCTGGAGTCGGAATGCTTCGATAGCTTTGCGTCCCTCTTCTGACCTGCCACCCTCGAACAAGAACCTTTCCCAGCCATTTGGCATGCCTAAATTTATACCCTTACGGTTCAAATAATCACGATAGGTTTTTCTGGATTCTTGATAGGTGGTTGCTTCGGACGGTTCCAATTCGACGAATACCCTTTTTGATTCGTAGTTCGCTAGGAATTCCCCTGTGAACTCGCCAATCTCTTTTCGAAAACAGATGGGGCCAATCAACTCGTCCAGCAATGTTTCCTGGCCGTCACTCCTTTCCGGGGTGGCTGACAAGCCCAGGCGATAAGGGGCCAAACTGCCTCTTGCAATGGTGGAATATATGGGGCCAGGAAGGTGGTGGCATTCATCAAAAACCACCAAACCAGCCTTATTGCCCCACTTTCCCAAATGGATATGGGCCGAATCATACGTTGTAACCGTAAGCGGTTTTAGATCATGGCTGCCACCACCAATCATTCCCACTGGAACTTGGAAAGCTGCTTCCAAAACCTGATACCATTGATTCATTAAATCTATGGTTGGAGTGATAACCATGGTTGGCCTGGTGGATTTCCAAATAGCCAGTATTGCGAGGAAGGTTTTGCCCGTTCCGGTGGGGAGAATGACTACCCCACGGCCCCTTGCTTTCCACCAGGATTCCAAAGCTTCGTTTTGGTAGGCAAATGGTTTTCGTGAATCTTTTAATTCAAGCCGATAAGGCACATATTCCTTGGCATTATCTTTGTAAACAACCTTTTCGTTTACAAAAAGTTCCACCAGTTCCCGATAATGGATTGCCTCAGCTCGAAATGCACTCACTCTTTTGTCATAAACAAGGAAGGGGATTCGGGAAGCTGTATCTTCAGCAAGCCCGGTTATCAGCAGGGTTCCATCCAGAAACCTGATTTGAATTTCGTTTGTTGATTCCATCCCTGGTTCAGATTGCATGTTAACTATTTTAAATCACTTGATTCTGGACTGCGTGCCAGCTTGCTTGAAAAAGCTCTAGTTTTCTCAACAAAAAGGTAAAACGCCGGAACAAGAAACAGGGTCACTGCAGTGGAAACAAGAATTCCCCCAATGATAGCCCTTGCCATGGGAGATCGTGTTTCTGCTCCAGGGCCAATTCCAATTGCAGCAGGAATAGCACCCGCCACCGTGGCGATAGAAGTCATTAAAATGGGTCTAAGTCTTACGGGGCAGGCATTAATTAGCGCCTCTTCCACAGTCATTCCCTGTTCTCTTAGCTGATTTGTGTAATCCACAAGTATGATGGAATTCTTTTTAACAAGGCCCATTAAAAGAATTAGTCCGATCATGCTCATCATGTTGATCGTATCATTGGTAAACCAAAGGGTAACCAATGCTCCGGTTACCGCAAATGGCATGGCCAGTAGAACGGTAAGAGGGTGTATAAAAGAATTAAACTGCACTCCCAGAATCATGTAGGCGACAACAATACCAAGTAAAAGTGCAAATATGAGGCTTGTCATGGTTTCTTTCAGAGCGCTTGCATTTCCCAATTCTACCAGTGAAACGTGATCCGGAAGCAGTTTGGTGGCAATATCCTTGCATCTTGCGATGGCTTCACCCTGTGAAACACCCTCGGCGGTGTTGGCGGTGATCTCTATTTTTCGTTGATGGTTGTATCGATTGATGACTGGTAAGGTGGAAACCATGGCGAGTTCCGAAACAACATCTTCTACAGTAACCAATTTGTTATCACCTGATCGGAGTGTCATTAATAGAATGTTGTCCGGGGATGCTCTTTCTTGCTCCTGAAACCTAACCCGCACATCGTATCTTCGGCCTTTGTCTGTAAATCTTCCGACCCGTTCGCCTCCGACCAGCAGGCTTATGCTTTCTGCCAAACGGGAGACCGGCAGGCCCAATAGCGCTAATTTTTCGCGATCCGGACGAACCTGGACTTCTGGCATACCGGGGCGGTAATCCATGTCGATATCCATTAAAAGCGGAGCATTATTTTTGCCCGAAGCGTTGGACATTCCGTCCACAATTTTTCTTGCAAGGTCGGGAAGAGCTTTCCAGTCGCCTTGAATCGAAAAATCAATCGGATCTCCACGCTGTGCTGTAAATCCTTCGGTTGATTGATCCCTAACGGAAATCTTTACATCCTCTATTTCCGAAAGCTCCTTCCTGATGATGGGAACCAGTTGTTGTTGGGTTAAAGGTCTGTCGTTCTTGGGCACTAATTGCACAAAAATGTCTGCCTCATTCATTAGCAGTCCCGATTCTGTCGCAACGGCAGTCATAATACCAGCGACATCATTCCTGTCTGCTAATTTTGTCTCGCATTTTGCCAGCAGATTCCCAATTTCCTCGATGCTGGCTCCCACGGGACAAATGACATGAACCAGAAGTCTGCTCTGGTCTTCGCTTGGAACAAGTTCCTGCCCAAGAGTTCCACTCATCAAAAATGTGACTGTAGCTCCGGCCATTAAGAGGCCAATCATTAAAACCACACTGCTATACCGGAGTGACCACTTTAGCAACCAACCATAAAACTTTGTGATCAATTCCAGAAACCAGTCGGTTGGTTTTAAAAGAAGTGGTTTTAAGATGAAGAGGTGTGCCGCCCAAATAAGGGTTTTGAAATATCGGAAGATGATAACGAATGGAATGCATTCCATTGCAATTTCAATGGCATTGGTTTTCCAGAAACCAAAAGCTGTAATGGAAGATTTTAAATTTGATATTTGGGGCACTGTAGTTTGAATAACATCTAATAGGCTTATTACCGGGTGCACCCAAGGTTGTAATAAAGGGGCTCCCTGAAAAAACATCTTTGACCCAAAGGATATAGCTCCAACGAATACTCCAAGAATGATGGCAAGTATCCAAGGCATTGGTCTGGGGCGTTTCTCCTCTTCATGAGCCAGCTTTAAAAAGAATGCACTTAACATTGGGGTTAGCGTTAGAGCGCAAATTAGAGAAAGAAGTACGGCAACACTTACCGTCACACCAAATTGAAAGAAAAACCTTCCGATAGTTCCGGACATGAAAGCCACAGGCATAAAGATAGCGACAATGGAAAAGGTGGCAGCAATTGCGGCAAAACTGATTTCCCCCGCGCCTTGAAGCGCGGCTTCCAGTCTGCTTAAGCCTTTTTCACGAAGGCGGTAAATGTTTTCCAGAACCAGAATGGCATCATCCACCACCACACCTACCGAAAGCGACAAGCCTAAAAGAGTCATCAGATTGATGGTGAAAGGGGGCCACCCAATTAGTTTAATGCCGTAATTCACCACAAAGAAGGTGCCAATAAGAGAAGTGGGAATCGAGAGGCATATGTTAAGCGTGGTTCCAATAGATCCTAGAAATAAAAAGCAAACAAAAGCTGTCAGGCCCACACCCAATATCAGGGTGAGTTTCAATTCCTCGATGTTTTCCCGGACGAACAGAGAGGTGTCTACCGGTATATGTAGTTCCACGCCGGGGGGAAGCATTTTCTTAAGTCGGGGAACTTCTCTTTTTATGTTTTCGCAAAGCGCAACAAGGTTTCCCCCAATTGCCTTGCGAATCCCCACTGCAATCGCAGGTAAACGGTTGAATCTTGCTAGACTTCGCCTGTCTTCCAATCCATCCTCAATAACAGCAAGGTCTTCCAGAAGGATTTGTTGACCGTTCCGTTGAGTGACAAGAAGTTTTTTGAATTCATCAATGGAATATGCCTCTCCCATGGTTCGTAGATTGAATTCCACCATTTTGCTTTGGATGTAGCCTGCTGGAAGTTCAGCGTGTTGTCTGGAAATGGCCTGCTTTATATCGTCCGCGGCCAGGTTGAAGCTTCGCAGCTTATCCCTGTCAACCCATATTCTTACAGACCTAGCCTGAAGCCCTGCGAACTGGACACCGCCGACCTCAGGAATTGCCGCGATTTCCTGCTTGAGTTCCTTTTCAGCAAAATCACTGATTCGATGGAGGGGAGCCGAGCCAGATAAAGTTAGCCACATAACCGGCATATTGTTTGGATTGACCTTTGTGATAACAGGGGGGTCAATATCCACTGGCAGGCGTCTTCTAGCGGCGCTCACAGCATTTTGAATGTCTTGCATCGCCACATCAATGTTTCTTTCCAGCCGGAAATAAACAGTAACAAGGCTTATTCCCTCCATGCTTCGCGACATGATATAGTCCACGCCTTCCACGCTGGCTACCGCGTCTTCCACAACATCTGTGATGTCCCCATCCATGATGTCGGGCGAAGCCGATTCCCTGCTGATGGCAATACTTACCACTGGAAAATCAATTTCGGGAAACTGACTTACACCCAGTCCCTGATAGCCTAGCCAGCCAAAAACAATCATGGCGGCAGAAACCATGACTGCAAATACCGGATTTTTGATGCTTAATGCGGGAAGATTCATCCTGGCCTCAACTGGATAATGTCAGTTCCCTGGATTCGGGTCTTGATTGGGAGATGGAACTTAAGCTTTCGCCACTGGGGTTTCTGGTGGAATCCAGCCATATTCTGATTTTCTCAAGCAGTACATAAAAGCAAGGGACAACCACCAGCGTGACCATGGTGGAGAGAAAAATCCCACCCACAACGCATCGGGCGAGAGGGCCACGGTTCTCGGCCCCGGCACCGAAACCCAGTGCAAGTGGTAATACTCCTGCAATGGTCGCAAGAGATGTCATGATAATCGGCCGTAGGCGCGTTGCGCCGGCGGTGATCATTGCTTCGGTGGCATTGGAGCCACCAGCGCGACATTGATTTGCGCAATCCACAAGAATGATGGAATTCTTTTTCACCAGACCGGCGAGTAACACCAATCCAATCATGCTCATAAGGTTCAGGGTGTCCCCGCTGGCCCACAATACAATAAGGCCACCTGTTACCCCGAAAGGCACAGCCCACAATACAGTGAAAGGATGAACAAAAGAATTGAACTGGATTCCAAGAATCATGTACGCAACCACAAAACCAAAGGCTAGAGATCGCCACATACTGTTGATAGTCTGTTGCATGGCTTTTGCGTTGCCAAGTTGAACGCTTCTGTAGCTTGTGGGTAGTTCCATTTCAAGTCTTACATTTTCCGCTATTTCACGAGCCCTGGCGATTGCCTCCCCTTGTGAAATTCCGGGCGCCATGTTTGCAGTTAATTCCACTTTCCGCAGATGATTGTATCTATTGATCATAGGCAAGGTGGAAATGGTTTTGTTGGAGCTTACATCTTGTACCGGAATCGTGGGTGGATTTGCACCGGTTGACAAAGGTAGTTCTGGCCGAATGTGAAGTTTGTTTAGAAGGTCTGGTGTGTCGCGCTGGCTTTCCAACAAACGCATACGCACATCGTAACGCTTATCGCGGTCAGTAAACCTGCCATTTCGCATACCCCCGAATGCCACATTAAGAAGGAATGCAAGTTTTCTGACAGGTATTTCAAGTTCCGAGGCTTTGTCGCGATCCGGAGTAAGGTGTTGTTCAGGCATTCCGGGGCGATAGTCGGTGTTCACATCAGTCACAAATCCGGCTTCTATGAGACGAAGCCTGACTGCTTCGGAATATTTCACCACTGTGTCCCAATCTGGTCCTTGAAGGGCAAAATCGATGGGGAAGCCTCTGGTGGGGGTGAATCCTTGAGTTGAAAGATCAAGCACTATAGGCCTAAAACCGGGGATAGAGGCAAGTTTTCTGCGGACATCCTGAATGATTTGGTTTTGGGTCAGGGATCTTTGCTCAATCGGCACCAAACGAACAAAGATAACGCCTTCGGAAATCAACATCCCTGGCCGAATAGAGATGGATGAGAAAAGGGATGCTATGATTTCATCCTCAGATGCAGGATCACGCAGGTTTAGCAAAACATTTTCGCTTTTGCCTATCATCTCCTCGACATAATCAATGCTAACACCAACAGGGCAAATCACGCTTACCACAAATCGGTTTTGGTCTTCGCTGGGGACAAGTTCGTTGCCAATTGGTTTGATGGTGATTTTGTTGGTTCCGGTTACTTTGGTAAGTTTCTCTGGAACGGGAATGGTGGCACCCACAAGCAAAACACTCATGCTGGATGCGAATATTAGTGCGATATTAAGTACTAAAATGGGAAATTTTAATGCCTTGGGAAGGATTGCCTTGTAGGCTTTTTCGCAAAGGTTCATCACGAAAGATGTTGGTACAACAAGAAATGGATTAATAACAAAACGGTCGAGAGTCCACCAGCAGAGGTTGAAAGCATTTAAAAAGAAAGAAATATAGCCCTTTAACTTTACTGGTTTCCTTAGAATCTCATGATGAAGAGTAAGGAATATGGAAGATAACATGGGAGTTATGGTGAGTGATACCACAAGTGAAATAAGAACGGCGACCGTTACCGTGATGCCAAATTGGAAAAAGAATTGCCCAACAACACCTTCCATGAATGCAACAGGTATAAATATCGCAACTATGGCAAGGGTGGATGCCAGTGCTGCAAAAGATATCTCGTTGGATCCATGGATCGCAGCTTGAAGCCTGCTTTCGCCGGTTTCCATTCTTCGGTAAATATTTTCCAAAACCAGAATCGCATCATCCACAACAACGCCAACAGAAAGGGAAAGCCCAAGCAAAGTCATGAAATTTAGCGTGAAACCGCAATATTTCATGACCACAAATGTTCCCATCATGGAGACGGGGATCGAAATGCACACATTCAGTGTGGATCCAATCGATCCCAAAAACATTAGCGCAACAATTGCGGTAAGAACAATTCCCAGAAAAAGAGAATGTTTTACTTCCTCGATATCATCTTTGATGAACAGGGAAAAATCTGTGGAAATACCGATTTCCACACCTTCGGGAGCCAAAGCCCGTAGCGCAGGGAGCCTTCGTTTAACCTCTTCGCATACTTGTACCACATTGGCCCCGGTGGCCCTCATAACACCAACGCCAACCGTGACTTCTTTATTAAACCGGGCAAAAGACCTTCTATCGGTCATGCCGTCTTCCACAACTGCAACGTCCCCCAGTCGGATTATGGTTCCATCAGGTTTAGAAAGAATGGGCAGCTTCGCGAACTCTTCGGGGCTTTTTGCTTCACCCATTAATCGAACATTGATTTCCCTGCGTTCCCCTTTCAGGTAGCCTGCCGGCTTTTCAACATGTTCACCCTGAAGGGCGCGAAAAACATCCAGTGCATCCAGCCGGAAGGAGTCCAGCTTTTCCTGATCAACCCAAATGCGCATGTTCCTTGGTCTAAGGCCACCATACATGACGCCTCCGCAACCGGGAATGGTTTGAATTTGCTGCTTGAGTATATCGTCCACAAACCGGTTGATTTCATGCAGCGGTTTTTGACCATGCACACCCAACCATATGATTGGAAATTTATTGAAGTTCACCTTCGAAATGATGGGAGGGTCAATGTCGGTTGGCAGGCGATTCATGGCGGATGAAACTGCATTCTGCACATCCTGCATGGCGGCATCGATATTTCTGTGAAGCTGAAAAAAAACAGTTGTGACCGCGGAACCTTGAAGGCTTTGAGATTGGATGTAATCGATTCCCTCGACACTGGACACCGCATCTTCAATGATGTCTGTGACATCATAATCCATGATTTCCGGAGATGCGGCCTCACGGACCGTGTTAATGCTTACCACGGGAAAATCCAGTTCCGGGAACTGGCTTATTCCCAAGCCTCTATACGCAATTCCACCAAATACAAGAAGTGCCGCGGAAATCATCACGGCAAAGACGCGGTTCTTGATGCTAAGGTCTGAAAGCGTCATTTTTTGGGTGTTTCTCCCAAGGCAGGCACCTTTTTGATGCCTTCCAGAAGCTTGCTTTCCATTTCTTTGGAAACTTCCAGCGGCGTGCCTTCTTCAAGTGCATCCGCACCTCTTCGGACAATCCATTCGCCTGGTTTCAATCCCTCCATGACTTCCACGAACCCTGGCTTTCGCATCCCAAGCTGCAAAGTCTTTGGTTTTGCCACCCATTCCAGGGTTCCGCTTGCAGTTGTTCTGGGGTTGGGAACAAATACTATAAAACCTTTTTCGCTGGCGCGCACGGCTTCCTCGGGAACCACGATGGCATCATTTTTTCCGGGAAGTGGGCAAACAATCTTGGCGGTGAAACCGGGGCGCAGCTTGGAATGAAAAGGTCCAAATTTGATGAGTGCCTTGCATTCAAACATATGCGTGTCAGGGCTTGCTACCGAACTAATGTAGAAAAGTTTTGCTTTGAATATTTCGTTTGGGAGGGCGCGAAGGGTGAAGTTCATTTCGTAGCCAAAAGGTAGCATGCCTTCTTCATCCACAAATGCGGCGCAAAGCCCATGCAGGGGGTTGGATAAGCAGTTGGAAACAATCCATGCGGCACGTATTCCCTCTGCCTTGTCCAAAGCGGCCCGAAGTTCGGGTGCGGATTTTTCGGGTATGAATCCCACCAGGCGTAGGTCGGTTAAATTTGCAATCGTGGCAATAACAGTTTTGTCTTCCAGGTAGGTTCCCACGGTTATTTTGCGCTGGTTTATTTGGCCGGCATAAGGTGCCTTTACCTGTGAGCGGTTGTAGTTGTGTTCCGCCAATTCCCTTGATGCTCTGGCCTGACCTAATTCCGCATCTGCGAGTTTCGTGTTTCCAGACGCCCTTACCCTGTCCTCACCGGAACTTCCCTGACCGGCAAGCCTGGTAAGGCCTTCAATATCCCTGCTTATTCCCAAAGCTGCCTCGGCTTTTTTCTCTGCTGATGATGCCGAATCCAAACTTGCTTTGAAACGTTTTTGATCCACCCGCACTAAAAGGGTGTTGCGATCTACCCATTGCCCCTCACGAAACAAAACTTCGTCAACAACCCCACTAACTCCAGCGGCAATATCGGTTTGCCCTTCCGCTTCAATATGCCCCACCGTTTCCAGTGAGGCTTGAAATGGTTGTACAGACGCCTGAGTAAGTTCGATTTTTCTTTTCAATTTCATTTGGGAGGGTTTAACATCCGAACCGCCTTTGGGAGCTTCCAAACCTCTTTTTGAGCATCCGATCATGCTGAAGAAAAGCAAAACGTATAAAAAAAAGCGAGAAATGATCGCAAACATAAGAAAAGTCCCGGAAAAAACTTTGAAAACACAAAGGAGGGATTTAAAATTCAAAACTGACCAGTCAGTTTCAGAATAATCCGGTTATGGGAACCTGTCAATCAACTTCTCTGAGGGATTTCTTTGCGAACTAAATCGCCTGATATCTGTTCAAGAATTCTTCTGGCCGCTGAAGTTTCCTTTGCCACTAAAAGATTTCATGAAGTTCGGATGGAAGATATTGCCTTGGCTGCCCAGGTGGGAAAAGGAACTATCTACAGATATTTTTCTGACAAGGAAGCCCTTTATGATGCACTTTTAAAGGAAGCTTCCCATGAATTACTTTGCAGACTGGAAGATTCCATCGGAATGCAACATTCAGCTAAAAGCAAACTGGTTGCTTTGGTTGGCACAAGCCTGGAGGTTTTTGATAAAAGGCCGCACCTTTTTGATCTAATTTTGCACACCGAGGCTTTAAGAACCATGTCCAACGAATTTCCGTGGCAGGAAACTCGATTCCAAGTGATTGAATTGGTGCAAAAAATCTTTTCCCATGCCTGCGCTTGCCAGGAATTTGTCATAAAAGACCCTTTGCATGCTTCTTTGCAGTTGCTTGGGGGCTTAAGGGCGGTCATTCGATTTGGAAAAAAACCCAGGCCTATGGGCTTGCCACAAAATATGGTGTCAGATTTTCTGGATGGATCCGCAAAAAAATGCTGAAAAATCCAAATGTGGGTGGAAGCACCTTCAGGACTTATTCTTAATTCCTATAACATCATCTGAGGTCTTTGAATTGACATCCCAAACGGCCGGTCCAGCAAAATGAAAAACAACAATATCAAGGTTTTTTCTGGCAGGGCAAATCTGGCATTGGCCGAAAAAATCGCATTTCATCTCAATGACACCTTGGGGAAGATCACCCTGGGCAATTTTCCAGATGGCGAAATTTCTGTGCGTATTGAGGAAGATGTTCGTGGCAGGGATATCTTTTTGCTTCAATCAACATGCCCCCCAGTAAATGAAAATCTGATGGAACTGCTGGTTATGCTGGATTCTTTTAAAAGATCCAGTGCCTCACGAATCACTGCGGTAATTCCCTATTACGGGTATGCCCGGCAGGATCGAAAAGATGTCGGGCGGGTTCCAATTACTGCTAAAATGGTTGCGGATATTATTACGGCTGCGGGTGCAGACAGGGTTTTGGCCCTGGATTTGCATGCTGCCCAGCTTCAAGGTTTTTTTGACATACCTGTGGATCATTTGCATGCCAGCCCGGTGTTGTGTGATTACGTTCGGAGCTTTAATTTTGGCCAGGACGAGTTGGTGATACTTAGCCCGGATGAAGGAAGCATTAAAAAAGCCCTGATGTTTCAAAAGAAACTTGGCGGTTCCATAGCGATTGTGGACAAGCGCCGCTCCAGTGCCACCGAGACCAAGCAAGCCAATCTTATCGGTTGTTCGTTAGAGGGAAAGCATGTGTTCATTTTTGACGACATGATTTCCACAGCGGGAACAGTGGTGGGTGCCGCTCATGTTGCCAAATTGAATGGCGCCAAGGATGTTTATGTTTGTGCCACGCATGCTGTATTGTGCGGTCAGGCAATAGAACGCATGAAGGGTGCTCCTATCAAGGAAATCGTAGTCACCGATAGTATTCCTTTGCCACCGGATAAGCAGCTTCCAAATATCAAAGTTCTTACGGTTTCTGCGTTGCTGGCGGATGCAATCCGAAGAATCCACCTGAATGAATCGGTAAGCAAGCTTTTCGAATAAATCAGTTTGATCCTTTGGCTGAACTTGCCCTTAGCTTTGCCAGCATTTTTGAGAATGTGCTGCCTCGCAGAAATTCATCAGCGATGGTGCCAAGAAGCAAAGCAATGCCAATTACGGTGAATTCCAAGTCGCTTGGAATTCCCGCAAAAATCACAAAACTTCTTAGAAGAGGCAAAATGGCGGTTCCCAGAATGATGCCTAGGACCATTCCTTCTCCACCTCGAAGGCTGTAACCACCCAGTACTGCACCAGTGATCGCGTATAGCTCAAACCAACTTCCAGCATTTGAAGGGGATGCAGATCTCACTTTCAATAGGAACAGTATCCCACCCAAACCAGCCATGGTAGAACATAAAACATATGCAATCTGCTTGAACCGGTTGGTTCTAATGCCCGCATATTTTGCGGCTTGTTCATTATAACCCAGAGCGTAAAGGTACCTTCCAAAAACGGACATATGAAGGAGTACCGCACTTGCAATTCCCAGTATCAAAAAAATAACCAAAGGCATCGGAATATTAAGCCAACCACGAATTGCCTCGGGAAGATTCAGCCAATCGCCCAAAGGCAAGTTGCCTCGTTGAAGAAAAAGAAGGGAATCCAAGTCTTGTCTGCTGCCGATGCCAACATCTCTGGAGGAATCGCGCAACAGCCTTCCCGGACTATCCCAGCCCTGCTTCAGTTTTTCACCCAAGTCCTGGAATTTGATCAGGGTTAATAATTGTGCTAGTCCCCTGTAGATGAATAGTCCGCACAATGTCACTATGAATGGTTGCAGATTTACCTTGGTGATAAGCAAGCCATGAATGTATCCAATAATTGCTGAACCAATAAGCACTGCAAATACCGCCACCCAGGGATTGAACCCATTTTCAAGGAAAAGGCCAAATGAAACAGCGCTTAGGCAAACAACCGAGCCAATCGAAAGATCGATGCCACCGGTGATTATTACAAAGCCAGCTCCCAGCGTAAGAACCCCCCATTCACCGATTCTTCTCTCCAGATTGATGTGGTTTTCAAGGCTGCGTGCCTGGGGGTCTGACATCATTAACAGGCCATAAAGGCTAAGCACCACAAACAATACGCCAATCACTCGAATCATTTCATGCTCCTGTGGCCAGCTTCATGATTGCTTCCTCGTTAATATCGCTGCCACTAAGTTCGCCAGATAAAGAACCCTCATGGAGAACCAACACCCTGTCGCTAAGTCGAAGTATTTCCTCCATATCGCTGGAAATCATCAAGATGGCAACTCCTTCGGAAGCCAGCCTTCGCATAATTTCGTAGATTTCCGCCTTTGAGCCTACATCGACCCCACGCGTAGGTTCATCGAGGATAAAAACCTTGGGGCCGGCGGCAATCCATTTGGCAAATACCACTTTTTGCTGATTTCCACCACTTAGAAGGCCTACTTCTTTGCCGGCAGATGTTGTTTTAATGCGCAAATCCCTGATGCTATCCGATGCGAGCTGGTTTTCCTTTTGTTTGTTGATGATGGAGTAATTTGAAAGTTTACCCAAGTTAGGAAGCGAAAGATTGTTGCGGATACTTTGGGTTAAAATCAAACCATGGTGGCGGCGGTCTTCGGGCAATAATAGAAGACCTTCTTGAATGGCATCACCTGCTGAGGCAGGTTGGAATTCTTTATCATCAAGAAATACTTCGCCCGCTGTTCGGGGGCGAATGCCAAAAAGTGTCTCGGCTAATTCTGTTCTTCCTGCTCCAACAAGGCCTGCCATGCCAAGAATTTCACCAGCACGAACTTGAAAGCTGGACCCTTTTCCGGAGTTTCCAGCATAGTTCAAATTTGTCACCCTAAGCCTTGGTGCTTGTTGGGAATGGTTGGATGGTTCCCTTTTGGGAATGTTTTCCAGTTCCCTGCCAACCATAATCCGGACCATGGAATCGTGATGGATTTCGCGTTTTGCAAGCCCGCCTGCATTTTTGCCATCTTTGAGCGCGACAACCCTGTCTGCAATTTTTTGGACTTCTCCCAGCCGATGGGAAATGTACACGATGGAAACTCCCGAAGATGAGAGTTCTTTAATTACCTTCTCCAGCCTGTCAGATTCCTTTTGAGACAGGCTGGAAGTTGGTTCATCCATAATCAGGACTTTGCCATTCAGGGACAGCGATCGCGCTATTTCAACGAGTTGCTTCTGGCCTGGAGATAAATCCCCCACAAGCACAGACGGGTCTTCGTCTAATCCAACTCTGGAAAGAAATAATCTGGATTGGGTTCGCATTTGCGAACCAGAAAGCAATCGAAATATTCCACCGAAGGTTATTTCCCGTCCAAGAAAAAGATTGTCTGCAATGGAGAGGTTTTCAGCGAGGTTTAGTTCCTGATGAATCAAGCCGATACCAAGTTTCATGGCATCGGCGGGGTTCGTGAAGGAAACCTCGTTTCCATTCACATGGATGCTGCCGGAGTCAGGAATGTATACCCCGGAAAGGATTTTCATCAGTGTGGATTTTCCAGCTCCATTCTCGCCGATAATAGCGAGCACTTCGCCAGGGTAAATTTCCACGGATACCTGATCCAGCGCCTGGATGCCATGAAACCGCTTGGAAACCATTCTGGCTTCCAGAATCGGTTTTTGTTCCATGCTGGATGTTGATTCCATAAATTCCAATTGCAATTAGGTTATTTGCCTAGCTGCTTTTTAAGATTGGTGTGGAATTCGTCGACATTGTTTTTCTTGATGACTTTGTGCGCAACATCGATGATGCCGTTTGCGGGAATCTTCACGGATTCAGGCTTGGAAACCAGATCCACCATCATTTTCACGGATTGGTAACCGAATTCAAAGGGTTGTTGAACCACGGTTCCATGAATTTCACCAGATTTAATCGCATCGAGGGTGATATCTTGTTCATCAAAACCAACGATCTTTACCTTGCCAACTCGCTTGGCATCTTTTACAGCGGCCAAAATAGCGGGGGGATTGTAGGCCCATAACCCAACCAGGCAAAGGTTTTCCTCGTTCTGATGCTTAGCCAAAACATCCGCAGCATTGTCTTTGGCTTTGGCTTGATCGACATTGTCTGTGTAAGTTCCAATCAATTCGTAGTTACCATACTTTTTTCCATCGGGAGATTCACGAAGGGATTTGGATTCAGCAAGACCTTCCAAAACATCGATGACCCCCTGCCTTCGTTCTCTGGCATTAAGGGGGTCAAGTTGACCGACAAAAATAGCAACTTTGCCGCCCTTGGGCATTACTTCCTTGACCAAATCACCTACGGAGCGGCCTGCCTGCAAGTTGGCAGTGCCCAGATAACATTTTCGTTTGGATTTGGCGGCATCATTATCGACGCACAAAACCGGTACCCTTTGAGCGACTTCGTTAAGGAAATCAGTCTGGTTGTCCGGACTGATCACGCTTACGGAAATGGCTTTTACGCCCTGGGCAAGAAGGTCTTCGATGATTTGCTTTTGAGTGCCAGCGGAGCCATCTTGTGGTCTTTTGAATGAAACTTGTGCCCCTGTTTCTTGTTCGGCTTTTCTGGCACCAGCCTCGGCAATGGTCCAGAATTCCGCAGGGTTGTTGCTGATAAATGCAACTTTCACTCCTGAGGTTGTTGATTGCTTGGAAGATGATGAGGTTTCTTTCTTTCCAGCATCTGATGGGGCTTTTCCTGCAGGTTTTTCCACCCCGCCACCACAGCCATTTGCAAAAATAGATGAAACGATCGCAAAGGAAATAAACAGTTTTCTACACATCAAAAGACTCCCAAAGCATGAAAGCAATTAGTTCATGAAAGAAACTACAAATTAATGTTTTTTTGAGAGAAGCCAAGAAATAAATTGTTGAAGACCTGAAATCAATCAGGCTTTACGGATTGTTCTTGTGCAAGGGATAATTTTGAAGCACCCTTCATTTGTTTTTCCAATGAATAGTTTTCATCGGCTTTTTTCAAGATGCTTGCCACCGATTCCACCGACTTGGAAGGGTAACCTGCCTTTGAAAGGAAAGATCTTGCCACTAATTTCGGATCGGCTCCCTGGAATGGATTTTTATAACGGTTGCGATCTATTTCAGCTCTTTCAGCAAGAATGGTCATATCTGCCGGCCCAAATGCGGAATAGCGGTCGCTTCCTATGGGAACGGAAAGTGAAGGTGTTCGATCAAGGATTCTACCAACCGGCTGTGTTGTTTCCCTTTCTTGCAGCATCTTGGCTAATTCCAGGCCAAGCACTGCCGCAAGTTGTTCTTCCGAGCATTCCTTTACCAGGGCTTCCGTTACCATAATCTGCTCGGAGCCTTGGTGGAATATTTCGGCATGAGGAGCACCAATGGTATGAAAAGCTGGTCGAATGCCGATTTGAGGATTGGCTTGTAATAATTTTTGCCCCACCTTGGCAACTTTCAAAGCGGATTCCTTGGTGTTCTTCGCGTCTGGAGTTTTGTTGGGAAGCCTTACAATTTTTTCTGTGCTTAAACCAGCATCAGAAATCATCCGCGTCGATTGCTTGGGTGCTTGCTGGCATCCCATAACCGTCAACAGGATCGTTGTCAGTAATATGGCCAAACTACTACGCATTATCCCATCCCTTTCATAAGGGTGGGGCATAAGATTTAGGTTTGAAAAAGTAAATAGAGGCTTTGTTTTGCCAAAAGCCTCATAAAAAAGGATTAATTGCCTATCCTTAGGTATACTTTTGTGTCCTTGTTCACATCTGTGGCTGCACTTATAGCGGAATGGTAGTCCGAAAAAGCGAATTCCTTGCCAGGCGAGCTTCCCAGAACTCCTGCTTTAATTAGGTTGCCAATTTTTCGGAAAAGAGAAAGCATGGTTAATGGTCCCTGATCCTTGGCCCATTCAGATAGCCAAAAGCCCTGGATGGTTTTTTGACCTTTCATAATATCGCCCGGTTCAAAGCTAAGGGGTTCACCAGACATTCTTCCGTAGACAAGCAATTTTCCATTTCTTGCCAGGCAATGAATCAATTGGGAGCCAATTGGGCCTCCAACTGCATCTAGTGCGTGATATACCCCTTTCCCTTGGGTGATTTGCATTATTTTTTCTGAAAACGTGTTGTTTTCCATGCAAATAACTTCGTCGGCCCCTTCCTTTTTCAGCAGGTCTATTTGGGAATGCTTCCGCACAATGTTGATGGTTTTAAAGCCAAGGTGTTTTCCCAGGCGAATGATCATTTTTCCCAAAGCACCGGTGGCAGCGGTTTGTGCAAGCCATTGTCCGGGCTGGATTTTAAGAACTTTTTGAGTCATTACCCAGGCTGTCGCAGGGTTTACAAAAAAGGATGCAGCTTGCTGGTCTGAGAGATCTGAAGGCACCGGTACTGCTTGCCTTGCTGGAATGATTACTTTTTCCTGCCATCTGCCGTCCCCAGACCCAATTACTGAAACTCTTTTATTCATGACTCGCCAGGCAAGAAGACCGCTGCCAGCTTCCACAATTCCAACCCCTTCAAAACCTGGTATTTGGGGCGGGTTGGGCTGATTGCCGTATTTTCCACAAACGAAAAGAATATCAGAGGGGTTTATTGGGCTTAAAAGCATTCTTACCCGAACTTCCCCTTTTCCCGGAACGGGTTCCGGCTTTTCAATGATGCTGAGGGCCTCTTGGGGGTTGCCGTAATGATTTAGTGATAAAGCTTTCATAAACTTCTCCAAGGTTATGTTTAAAGATTTACTTCTTAAAACCAGCCAAGACTTAATAACACCCTGTAAATAACCCAGATTATGGAAATAGGCTTCAAGTTTTAACGACTTTAACGCCGATATCAATTTTACTGCGTTTAAGGATTTTTTCGCCTGCCTTTGCTTTGGATATTTCATGGCCAGCATGTTTCATAAAAGAACATTTGTTTGCCCAAAGCATTTAATGATAGTCATCATTTTGGTGGTATTCATTTCATCCGGCGGCTGCAGTCGACGCTTTTATAGGAATCGGGCAGATCAGGAAGTCATGCAGATTTTGGCTTCCAAGGATAAATATCCCAACTGGCAGATTGAACAATTTCACGTAATGCCCGACCCCAGATCAAGATTTGCATCATTGGGTAACCCGGACCGGCCACCTATGCCACCGGATGATCCTGCTGCCATGAAAGATGCACCCAATCCTCAAAAGCCTGGCAAAGCAGGCATCGCGCATATGGAAGGTTCTGGCTATCTGGATGTATTGCAGCAATTCGATTCCGAAAATCGTGCTGTGTTGACTAAATCTTCCGATACAGGTGCACCTCTGAAGCTCGTCACCTTCAAACAAGATGGTGTTGAAAACCAACCCATTCAGACTTTGGCGATGGGGCAGCCAAAAGGCAAAAACAAATTAAATCTTTTCAAACAAGAAGAAGATTCTGCCCGGGAATACATTGATCCACTAGCTTCGGATACAGGCCCTTTCGACTCCATGGGTTTGATGTTCAAAGGAGATCCGGGCGGTAGATATGAGAAACCATTCCTGATTAATCTTGAACAAGCCTGCGAATTAGGTTTGTTTAACAACAGGGATTATCAATACCGCCGGGAAGATTTGTACCTTGCGGCATTGCCTGTGACTTTGCAGAGGTTTGCGTTTGCTGCTCAGTTTTATGCCACAGAGGTGGCCATCAGGGAAGGTTCTGCAAGAAATACTCCCCAAGGTGCTACAAACAGATGGGACTTTACATCGAATAGCGGGTTCACCAAAACCTTTTCAACAGGTGCATTGCTTCTATTCCGCTTTGCCAACGAAGCGGTGATTGAATTTTCAAAGAACGGGCCAACTACCGTAAAAGCCCCATCCATTATGGCCCTGGATGTGTTCCAGCCGCTATTTCAAGGCGGCGGCCGGGCGGTAACCCTGGAACCTTTGACACTGGCAGAGCGTGGTTTGCTGTACCAAATGCGCTCTTATGCCCGTTTCCGAAAAGAGTTTTATGCGGATATTATTGCAGGTGGTTC
Organism: Planctomycetota bacterium; assembly: GCA_041180805.1. Classification (GTDB taxonomy): domain Bacteria; phylum Planctomycetota; class Planctomycetia; order Gemmatales; family Gemmataceae; genus JBEGQX01. Next base: position 11,770 of record JBEGQX010000363.1, on the reverse strand, counting down.
CCCTATAACCTACTCCACACCAATCAGCGTTGCACCTGCCACACGGTTTAATTCTGTTTTTGGAGCAGGCATTGGTGGTGCTGGAGCTGTTCAGGTATCCCCCGGGGCATCATCAGGCGCTGGACCCACGAGCCAGCCACCTTTTTCATCGCAAAGAGTTGGCTATCTTTATGCGTTACTAAGTGCCGGTCAGCTTAGAAATGAAAGAGAAAATGTTTCCGATATATCCACAACTCTGGATCAATACAGAGAGTTTCAGGCCGTGGGTGACATTTCCGAATTGCAGGTTTCGCGTATCTTGCAGCAGCTTTTGAACTTCAAATCCAGCGTTATTACTCGCGAATTGCAGTTAAGGAATTTTCTGGATCAATTTAAGTATCAGTTGGGTTTGCCAATGGATATTCCGTTGGAGTTGGATAATGGCCCCTTGCGCCCTCAACTGGAACAACTGGCCCGGTACACCAATCTTGTGGATGAATTCAAGCGAGCCCGCAAAGACGCCAGGAAGTTAGGTTCCCCGCAAGATGCCGATAGACTTCGCGCAGGATTAAGAAGCATTTTTCTGGAATCAGAGTTTGTGCGCGGAACCGAATTTACCAAGAGGTTTCCAATTCAATGGAAAGCCTGGGAGGATTTAACCACAGAAGTCCTGGTCGAAAAACTGCGAAATGTAAACAAGGAAAGGCTGGATTTGCAGGAACTGAAAGTTAAGAGGGAAAAAGAAGGAAAAACTCTTGGGGCAACGGAAAAGAAGCGTCTTGGTGAGTTGGATTTTGACTTTTTCCTTGGAAGGTTGGAAAGAAACCTTCGTACCTATGAAAAGAAACCATGGTTAAGGGATGGCAAGGTAGATGCCCTTGCGCAGACCAATCTTTTTGAAAACCTGATTGAGGATTTTCTTCTGGTATTCGTGGAACCAAGAAATGAAAGGCTCATGTTTACCAGGAAATCCTGGCCAAAGTTGCCTCGGTTATGTGTGGACGGAGTTGATTTGCTAAAGGTGGATTTGGATGAGGCATTATTTGCCGCTGGCAGGCATGCTTTAACGAATAGGCTGGATTTAATGAATGGTAGGGCCCAGCTTATGGATTCGTGGCGGCAAATTGCCATTGCTGCGAATGCCTTGCAGGGGGCTTTCAATGTAGAGTATAATCTAAATGGATTTTCCCCTACCCAGGTTGCCCAACCGGTAAACTTTTCAGGTAGTTCGCTCAGAAACAGGCTGATTCTTTCCGGCGAGCTTCCTTTGGTGAGAATTCAGGAAAGAAATGCTTATCGGGCCACCCTGATAAACTGGCAGCGCCAGCGTAGAAATTTGATGGCTTTCGAAGATACAGTCTTGATTGATGTTCGTGATGAGATTCGTCAGTTAAGGGCTTTTTCGAAAAACTATGAAATTCAGAAGCAAGCGCTGGAATTGGCCTATTTAGTGTTGGATAATGCACTCGAGACTACTTACGCTCCTTCCAAGCCTGGCGGTGGGGGTGGTGCTCAGGGAAATAGTGATGGTTCGCAGGCTGCATTTACTGAACAGTTGCTCACCACGCAGAGATCCAAGCTTGCCGCGCAGAATGTAATTTTCAGTATTTGGATTGATTATCTTGCCACCCGGGCTTTTCTTTACCGTGATTTAGAATTAATGCCCTTGGACAATCGTGGAGTATGGATAGATGAAGTCGAAACCTGCGAATGTGGCCAATCAGGGGACAACCCAAACCTCAGCCCAGTCCCAGGACAAAGGGAACCAGCCTCTCCCGGCAAGACAGATCCCTTTATCCGAGGCACCAGTTACAGTTCAAAGGGAGATGCTGCAAATGCAATCCTTCTCCCGCCCCGAAAAATCGGCTTCTGAAGCTTCTGCCCCGGTAAAAACTCCATCAAAGTCCAGAAAAGGTCCCTTGATGGGGCTTGCGGCCTGCATTCTTTTGATAATTGGTGGAACAAGTTACTATTTTTGGCCCAAATCCAAGGTGGTTAGGGCCGATTTAATAACTCATGTGGTAAAACCTGAAAAACTTCAAATTACTGTACTTGAGCGTGGAACTCTCGAGGCTCTAGACAACAAGGATGTTGTTTGCCAGGTTCGTGCTGGAAGCCGTGGTTCCAGTTCTGGCGGTGCAAGCACCATCAAATGGGTGATTGATGATGGGTCCCATGTGAAGCTTGGTGATTTGTTGGTGGAGCTGGATGATTCCGCTCTTCAAGAACAGCTAAAGTCTCAACAGATTGTTCGCGACCGTGCCAGAAATGATTCCATTCAAGCAGAGGCTAATTACGATATCGTAAAAAGTCAAAGTGATAGCGATTTGCAAACCGCATTGGTTTCCATCGAACTTTCGGAATTGGATCGCAAAAAATTCCTGGAAGGGGATTTCAAGCAACAGTTGGCAGACTTGGAAGGCCGCATACTGTTGGCCGAATCAGATTTTCAAATGTGGCAGGATCGCGATGTGTGGTTGGATCGTATGGTAAGCAAAGGTTATCTAACCCCCAAGCAGGCCCTGGCAGATCGTTTCAAGCTTCAGAGTGCCAACTTTGCGGTGGAAAAAGTCCGCGAAGAAATGCGGGTGCTTAAGAACTTTACCTACGAGCGAACATTAAAGGACCTGGATAGCAAAATTGCCGAGGCAAAGCGAGCCAAGGAAAGGCTCACCATCCAGTCAAAGTCCAAAGAAATTCAAGCCATCAATGACAGTCTTACCAAAAAATCTATTTTTCAGAAGGAAGACCTGCGCTTCAAGGAAGTGGAAGACGAAATTAAAAAGTGTTACATCTATTCGCCCCAGGATGGTTTGGTGGTTTACTATGTTCCAGAGCAGGCAAGGTTTGGGAGTGGTTCAGTTCAAGCAACCGTAGCTCAGGGTGAACCGGTTCGCGAAGGCCAAAAACTTATGCGAATTCCCAATCTGTCGCATATGTTGGTGAATACCCGCGTTCATGAAGCCATGCGGTCCAAGATTCGGGGCGATAAATGGACCAGAACAGGCTATAGCGAAGTCAGGCAAGCGGGATTGTTAATGTTCAGAGAACCTTGGACTTTATTGGCCAATCAGGTTTCATTTTTTGAACTTAGAACCGATTTTCACGATAGGGACCAAGAGCTAACCGACAACGGTTTGCCTGTTTTGGTTCGTATTGATGCATTTCCGGATAAAGTGTTGCAAGGCCATGTGAAGCACATCGATGAGGTGGCAGCCCAAAGTGATTGGCTAACATCAGATATTAAGGTCTACCGTACCCTGGTTTCCATTGATGAAAGTCTTCCCGGTTTGAAGCCTGGCATGAGTGCTTCGGTAACGATTTTTACAGATACCAAGGTGGATGATGCCCTGGCGGTTCCTGTTCAGTCGGTATTGGGAAGTTCGCAGACAGGCTTTTCCTGTTTTGTCATGGGCCCGGATGGCGCGGTTGAAAAGCAGGTGAAGCTTGGTGTTAGCAATGAAAAAATGGTGGAAGTGAAAGAGGGGCTTAATGAAGGTGACGTTGTTGTTTTGAATCCCAGAATCCTTCCGGGCAGCAAGAATTCGAAATCCGCCCCAGCCGAAACCCCAAATGCCCCGGAAGTGGGCAAAAAACGCGACAAGAAGGCCAAGTCCAAGACACCCGCCGCCTAAAGTTCTCTGATAGGAGCCAAAATTGGCCAGTGTTGTTCGAATAGTCGGCCTTCAGAAAACTTATGCGCTGGAATCTGTCATGGTTCATGCGCTTAAGGGTGTAAGCATGGAGGTCGAGGAGGGTGATTTTGTCGCACTTATGGGGCCATCCGGTTCGGGAAAATCCACTTTGTTGAATTTGCTTGGATGTCTCGACAGGCCCACCAATGGCCAGTATTTTCTTGCGGGCCAGGATGTCGCACGCATGGAAGACGACCTCCTAAGTGATATTCGAAGCAAGTACCTCGGATTTATTTTTCAGCAATATAATTTGCTTCCCCAATATACCGTTGTTGAAAACATAGAGATTCCACTTCTGTATCAGGGTGCAAAACTCAATGAGCAAACCACCGAGCGTTGCATGGGTTTGGCTCAGTTAGTGGGGTTGGGCAATCGATTGGATCACAGACCCATGCAGCTTTCCGGCGGACAGCAGCAACGCGTGGCAATCGCGAGGTCATTGGTGAACGATCCCGCCGTTATTCTGGCTGATGAACCCACTGGAAATCTGGATTCCAAAACAAGCGACGAGATCATGCATTTGCTTTCTCGCTTGAATGATGTCGGCAAGACTATCATCATGGTAACGCATGAAAATGACATTGCTTCCTGGGCGAAGCGCATTGTTCGCATGAGGGATGGCGCCATAGAGTCTGATGTGCGAAATGATCCTACCGAGGCAAGGTCTGGCGGTGGCAGCACCGTGCAAACCCAGCTTTTGGAAAAACTGGTGGTTCATCATGGGGCGTAAAATCCAATGCTGATTTTCTCCATTGTTTCCATGGCCCTAATTGTCCTGCTTTTTGCGGGACTTATGCTTTGGGATAAGGCCCGCAGAAGTCTTGTCCTGGCATTGCGAAGCTTGTGGTTGCACAGGCTCAGGGCATTCCTTTCGGTTCTCGGAATCATCATTGGCACAGGTGCTGTTATTTCTCTCATGGCTTTCGGCGAGGGCAGCATGCAGGACGCCTTGGATGATATTCGGAGAATGGGTGCCAATAATATCATGGTTCGAAGTGTGAAACCAACCGAGGAATCCAGTTCTTCGCGTAGAAGTTATGTTGCTATTTATGGGCTTACTTACTCCGATTTTGACAAGATTGCCACCATTCCAACGGTAACAAAAATGGTTCCGATGCGGATTTTTCCGCAAGAGGCCCGCAGGGGATTTCGCGCCACTAACAGCCGGGTGGTTGCCACTGTTCCTGAATATCTAGATATCCACAACATGGAAACCCGACTCGGAAGGTTCCTTGTTCCAGATGATGAAATCCTGCTGCGTAATGTTGCCGTTCTGGGTAATGAGCTTGCAAACCGCCTGTTTCCTTTTGAGGATCCAATAGGACAGGAGGTGCAGCTTGGGAGTTTCTATTACAAGATTGTGGGTGTGATGAAGGAACGATCCACAGGTTCGGTCACCACCGAGGACTTAAACCTCGATGTGATTATCCCCATAGCCACCGCCAGGGTAAGATTTGGTGAGAAAATATTCTTGCGCTCTGCAGGTTCCAGGTCTGCGGAAAAGGTGGAGATCAGCCAGATTACTCTAAGTGTCAATGAGATCGATAAAGTCCGTCCGACAGGTGAAGTGATTCGATCGATGTTGGCTGGTCATAACAAGTCGGATTGGACGGTTAGTGTTCCCCTCGACCGTCTGGAGGAGGCCGAAAGAGCCAAGGAAAGATACAAGATGTTGCTTGTGCTTATTGCCTCTATCTCGTTGGTGGTAGGTGGAATTGGCATTATGAATATCATGCTTGCCACTGTTACCGAACGAACCAGGGAAATTGGTATTCGTCGTGCTTTGGGCGCGAAACGCCGTGATATCACCCTTCAATTCCTTATTGAGGCGGTGGTGCAAACCAGTGTTGGCGGTGTTTTGGGTATTTGCATGGGGCTTGGTTTGGTGGTTCTTCTTCCATGGGTTTCAGAAACATTCTGGGAAGTGCGAATGCCAGCCAAAGTACATGTGGAATCCATTGCCTGGTCTTTTGCGACCGCTGTGGGTGTTGGTGTGATTTTTGGAATTTACCCATCTCGCAGGGCGGCTATGATGGATCCAATCGAGGCATTACGGCATGTTTGATGCCTCGTTGTTTGGCAATCATCCACTTTTTGAAGCCTGTAAAAAGAACCATCCTGATGTTTTTCTAGTGTTGGGGTCCGGCTTCGGTGGATTTGTATCAGGGTTTCCAATTCTTGGCACCTGGGCTTTTTCAAGTATTCATGGCTTGAATGCCGCCAGTGTCAAAGGGCACAAGGGGGCGTTAACGCTTTTGAAGGCGTCTGGGAAAACCATTTTGGTTTCTGAAGGTCGTATTCATCATTACGAGGGGTATCAGCGTGAAACGGTAACCTCGCTCGTGCGTTTGGCGCAAAATGTTGGTTGCAAAACCGCAATATTGACCAATGCCGCGGGAGGGATTCATTCTTTACTAAATCCCGGGTCGGTAATGGTTCTTGAAAACCACATTGTGACAACAGGAACCTTATGGAATTCCGACAAGGCTTATCCGGGCTTTTTGCCATGCTTGAATCCGCCTTATTCATTGGAATTGAATCAGGTTGCCCTGGGCATTTTAAGGGGGTTGGGGGTTTGCTCGATTGCGGGAAAATATCTGATGGTAAGCGGGCCAACCTACGAGACACCTGCGGAGATTCGATTTTTTCAAAAGATAGGGGCCGATGCGGTGGGTATGAGCACAGCCTGGGAAGCTGAAGAGGCATTTCGCCTCGGAATGCGCTGCCTGGCGATCAGTGGAATTTCGAACAAAGCCTGTGGATTGTCTTCTGGGGAATTGCATCACGAAGAGATTCTGGCCAACGTGCAGGGAATGTCGGGAATCTTAAAGAATATGGTAAGCGGTATTTTGGAAAATATATAACGATTCTGATTGGTGCCTTTCCAAAAAAAACTTTTTTCTTAAAATTGTTCCATTTAATGCTTTACTTGGGGGAATGGGTGGGATATAAAGTTCTACAGTGGCCTAGTGTCGGTAGTGGCCGACAGGCTGGTAGATCGGGAGATGAATTGTCGGTATCCTCGCTTGTTTTCAAGTCTCGGTTTTTGGTTGTTGATCTTCGTTTTGAGTATCTCAATCCTAAAAAATCGGTTCTAAAGCAAGCCTGGCGAATGTTGGGGTGTTTTGCTTTGGGCTTTATGCTTGAATCAAATAAAACCTTCTTACTGCTCCTTTTCCAGACCAACCAGATATCGGGCTTTATGTTTTGTTATGCCAGGAACATTTGACCTGTTTGGGGATTAGTTTTACTGGCGAGGAAAGGACGAGCGAGCGATGGCGAAGAACATTTATGTGGGCAACCTTTCATGGTCTGCCACAGCAGAAGACCTGACTGCGCTTTTTTCACAGCACGGTGCTGTAAGCCGCAGCCAGATCATCATGGATCGTGAGACCGGCAGGTCTCGTGGTTTTGGCTTCGTTGAAATGGCCAATGACCAGGAAGCTTCCAAGGCTATTGAAAACCTGAATGGTTTTCAGTTCCAGGGCAGGCCTTTGACTTGCAACGAAGCAAGGCCTCGTGAAGAACGTGGTCCTGGTGGCGGCGGTTACGGTGGCGGCGGCGGTGGTGGCGGTCGCGGTGGCTTCGGCGGCGGCCGTGGTGGTCGCGGTGGCCGTGGTGGCTACGGCGGTGACCGTGGTGATCGTGGCGGCTACTAAAAATATTTTCCAAGATTCTTCTAAAAATGCTCTTCCTGTTATTGACAGGAGGAGCATTTTTTTTGCACCATACCTTCACACATAACTTTTCTCTTTGCCAAGGAGGGCTTTTCAATGCAGTATCAAACCGAATCCAAACCTCAAGTTTGGCGTGCCGTTGTCACTTTTGAGAATCGCTCGGAAATGCTTCTTTTCGTCGGCAGATCTTCTGAGCAGGTTCGTGCCAATATCGAATCAGCCTTTAATGATTTGCTGGATGAGGAAGAAAAGGAAAAGGCTCAGTCCATTTCCCTTCAGCGCTGGCATGGCGCTCCCGATGCCGGTCGCTGGATGCATCAGACAAACCTTGCGCTTCCAAACAAGTTGAAGCTTGCCAAGGTTGCCTAAGCCTTGCTTTGTTAGAAACGGGAAAGGGCTGCGTTTAAAACGCGGCCCTTTTTGTTTTATGATGGCCTTTGCTTCCCATATAATCTTGAAAGTTACCTTATCATTTGCAAGCAAAGGCGGCGGTTGCCAATTTTAGGAAGGTGTTTTCATGTCTGCGCCAACTCTCAGTGGATTTGCCCTAGGTCTTACCGGGGAAACAGCTTTTGACGTTCTTGCAGTGGCAAAAAAGCTTAAGGCCGCCGGGAAGGATGTCATTGAATTGCAGATTGGGGACAGTCCCTTTAACAGCACAAAAAGTGCACTGGATTCCGGAGTGGGTGCCATTCATCAGGGGATGACCCACTATTGCCCTTCCCCAGGTTTGCCCTCGTTCAGGGAATCCCTTGCGAAAAATTACACCAAAGAATTTGGTGTCAAAGTTGGCCCGGAAAACATTACCGTGGGACCGGGGGCCAAGGTTTTTGAACAGTTTTTCTGCGAGGCATTTTTGAACCCGGGGGATGCTGTTTTGGTTTTCTCGCCCCAGTTTCCAACTTACAAGCCAAATCTTGAAAGGCGTGGCGCCAAAATCGTTTACAGTTCCCTGACCCAGGATAAACAGTTCAGGCCAAATCTTGCCGATGTGGAAGCTTTCATTCGCAACGAGCCAAAAGCCAAGGCCATATTCCTGAATTCACCTCACAACCCAACCGGGGGCGTGGCTACCGAGGAGGATATGCAAGGGCTGGCCAAATTAATTGTTGGCAAAGATATTGCGCTTTTCAGCGATGAGCCTTATTGCCATATGGTTTGGAAGGGTAAGCATGTCACCCCGTTGACTCAACCTGGCATGCTGGATCATACGATGGCTGTTTACACCTTCAGCAAATCCTACAGCATGAGCGGTTGGCGCCTGGGTTACGCGGTATCCAGCCCCAAGGTTGCGGAAATCGTTGGCAAGATGATTAATACTTCCCTTTCCTGTGTTCCTCCGCTGGTTCAACTGGCAGGGCAGGCCGCCATCGAAAAGGATTCTTCCGAACGTGACGAGGTCATGGGAAGGTTCCAAAAGAAGGTGGAGTTGCTGGTCCGCCATCTGGAAAAGGTTCCGGGTGTAAAGGTTTTCATGCCAGCGGGAACTTTTTATGTGTTTCCGGATGTTTCTGCCATTTGCAAAAAGTTGGGCATAGCATCCCATGGGTTGGCCATGTATCTGTTGGAAGGTGCCAGCGATAATAAGGGCGTTGCTTGCCTTGGCGGTGAGTGTTTTGGAGATGCCGGGCATGGTTTTTTGCGTTTTAGCTGCGCAGAACCCGATGAAAGGCTGGTAGAGGCGGTGGAATTTTTTGCCCAGGCTATCCATTGGTCAGACAAGGTGAATGCATATTTGGAGAAAAATCCTAAGTATCGAAAAAACTGGTAATTTTTTGTCGAATAATTGAATGTTCTTCTGGGCCAACTTCTTGCGGTTGGCCCGGAATTCCAGTAGATTAATGGTGCCGGAGAGGTGGCTGAGTGGCCGAAAGCACCGGTTTGCTAAATCGGCGTACGAGTAACATCGTACCGCGGGTTCGAATCCCGCCCTCTCCGCTTTTCACTTTCGCACCCAATTCCTCTGATTCGCAAGGCTTGGCATAAATCCTATCAGGGTATATGTTTGTGTTTAAATTTGCTACCAGTTGCATATTGGGTGCGAGTCCTTGCTGCACCGCTTATTGCACTGCAACTGCACCGGATTCTGCACCGCTTTTTGCCACACCTATTGCCCGGCTAAAATGATCATCCGTCATCTGTGCATAGTGTTTCATGCAGATCTTGACATCATGCCCCATCCAGCGGGCAACAACATGGGTTGGAAACTTTTCAAGCAGTTCGGTTTCACAACTTGACCGCAGGTTATGAAAAAGTCTTGGCCAACATTCCAGGCCTGCCCGTTTGATAAGTCTTTTGAAACCTGTCCTGAGATTACAATTTTTCCACCCATTTCGTCCCTGGGCTGAATTTAGAAAGCTCCCTTGCACTGGTCTAGTCCCCAAAAGTAGGACCAATGAAATGAGAGTCTTGGTAGGATTTGGTTTTAACGGAAAGGGTTAAAACCATGAGTAGAAAAAGGTTCACACAGGAACAGATTACGTTTGCCTTGAGGCAGGCTGAATCCGGGTTGGCGGTGGAGGATGTCTGCCGGAAGCTTGGTATATGCCAAGCCACCTTCTTTCGCTGGAAAACAAAATATGGCGCCATGGGTAACGAAGAGATAAGACGCCTTAGAATCCTGGAGGAAGAGAACCGAAAGTTAAAGCAACTGGTAGCAGACCTGAGCCTGGACAAGAAGTTACTGCAGGATGTCCTGTCAAAAAAGCTCTAAAGCCACCGGTGCGGCGCGCACTGGTGGCTGAGTACATGACACGCTACGCGATAAGCCGGTGCAGGATATGTCGTGTGATGCAATTCTCAAGGACCACGGATTACTACAAAAGCCGCAAGGATCCTCAGGAATTACTTCGCATGAGGTTAAGAGACCTTGCAGTCAGCAGGATTCGATACGGATATCGAAGATTACATGTCCTGCTTCGCAGGGAGGGATGGAAAGTGAATCTTAAGCGGGTGCATCGACTATACCGCCTGGAAGGGCTTTCCATGAGGAAAAAGACACCTCGGAGGAAGGTATCCTGCCAGAAACGGGAAAATCGCCCCTTGGTTCAGTCTCCCAATCAAGTCTGGAGCATGTACTTTATGAGTGACACGCTCGCAAATGGACAAAGTGTCCGGATCTTGACCATTCTGGATGTTTGCACCCGTGAATCGATAGCAATCCGGGTGGACAGTCGATTCTCTGCAAACAAGGTGGTGAAGGTGCTTGAGGAGGTTGCCACGGAACGAGGAAAACCAAATTCCATCCGTGTGGACAATGGCCCCGAGTTCACTGGAAGAATGTTGGACCTTTGGTCCTACTTTAACAAGGTCACACTGGATTTCAGCAGGCCCGGCAAGCCAACGGATAATGCGTTCATAGAATCATTCAACTCCAGGGTACGTCAGGAATGCCTGAATGCTCATTACTTTTTATCCCTGCTGGATGCCCAGGAGAAGGTGGGGCAATGGCGGAATTACTATAATAAATTTCATCCACATAGTTCTCTGGGAAACCTGGCTCCCGAGGAATTTGCTATTACCAAGGCCAGAGGACTTCAATCCAAATACCATCCAAAACTTGCTTTTTAACTGGTACCGATTTGGGGACACCTCCATTCTTTCCTGATACTACCTTAACATACTGTGGACTTTTTCGGGGGCAGATCAATCGAGCTAAAGTCTTCCTGCTTCATCTGCACATGATGGTAAGCGCTGGATAAAGAGACTTGATCCGCTTTAATTATCTCTTTGCACAATTTCATCTAACGAAAGCCAGCTATTACATTCCCTTGATTCAGACAAACATCCGTAATCAATTCTCTATTTATTACTCACAACTCAGGATGTAATTTGATGATTTCAGCAACAAAAGCGAAGACTGATGGTTTTGAAACCATCGCAGAACATCCCGAAATGCTTTTCACAATAGAAAACCCACTAATGATCAAATACGCCCTAGCAGAACAAGAATGATCAGAATGACCAAGATCAATCCCAATCCACCGCTCGGGCCATAGTTCCAGTTTCGGTTATAGGGCCAGACTGGAATCGCTCCCAATAGCATCAGAATCAGCAGGATCAACAAGATGGTTCCTAGGGACATACCGATCTCCTTTTTGTTATTGACGCCGAACACAGAGACTGGTTTTATAACTCCCCTGACGCAACATACCGCCGACGAACTCCCAAACGCTCCCTGTTACCGCAATATGCATCGACATCCATCAAAGCCATCTAATATATTGTATACATGAAATGTGCTTTCTGTTTCAATTGTTGACGGATTATGGTGTGAATGGTTCTAGTATCAGATCAATTGGTTGGAAGCAGGGTATCGACTCAATCGAATTGGTTGGCAGAAAATTGCGTTAGGGTGTCCCGTAGGCATACTGGCGGATTGATATCCAAGGCGAACAGGTCTCTTTATCCAGCACTTAT
>JBEGQX010000362.1:0-11628 GCA_041180805.1 Planctomycetota bacterium | reverse complement strand
CAGTACCTTGGATCATATAGCCTTGTTTAGTGACGATGGCACAGCATACACCATGCGTGTGAACGAAATTCCGGTAAGTTCTGGTTACGGGGAGCCGGTTGCGAAATACTTCAGGCTTTCGGACCAGGCGAAAATTGTGGGAATGCTCACTACGGATGAGCGATTTTTGCCACAGGTTAAAACCGTTAAAGGTGACGAACCACAACCACCATTTATCGTGGTTGTTACTTCCCAGGGGCAGGTGATCAGAACGCCTTATCTGCCATTCAAGGTTGCATCCACTAAAGCGGGAAGAATGTATGCAAGACTGAATGATGGTGACAAGGTTGTTTTGGTTGCTTTGGCGGACAAGCACAAAAGCATGATGCTTGCTAGCCGTAACGGCCACGTGATTCATTTTGACCTGGATGAGGTCAATATTCTTTCCGGGGTTGGAAAGGGTGTGATGGGAATCAAACTGGAAGATGATGATATTTGCCTGGGTGGGTTATTGATTGGATCAAAAGATGATGTCCTTCAGGTGGAAACCAGCAATGAAAAGACACTTGATTTTAAGGGCAGTAAATATGATCTGGTCGCCCGCGGTGGAAAAGGATTTGAGGCGGTGAAAAGGTCAAATTTTGTCCGGGTGATTCCTCCGCAGATAAACCTTATCAATTGGGATGAGGTGGTTCAGGAAGAATTGAAGAAATCTTAGGTTGATAATAGAGCCATAATGTTTTGCTAGGCAGGGTTTGCATTTATGAGTAATTCAGCTAGTTACAGCGCGAAAGATATCACGGTCCTTGAGGGCTTGGAGCCAGTTCGCAAGCGCCCTTCGATGTATATCGGTGGGGTGGACCCCAAGGGGTTGCACCATTTGGTCTGGGAAATTGTTGACAATGCGGTGGATGAATATCTGAACGGCCATGCGGATAGTATTACGGTTACCCTGCACAAGGATGGTGAAAGTGTTAGTGTTCAGGATAACGGCCGTGGAATTCCCGTTGATATTCATCCCAAGTATAAAAAACCAGCTTTGGAGTTGATTCTTACCACTTTGCATTCCGGTGCAAAGTTTGGTGAGGGTGATAATTACATACATAGCGGTGGTTTGCATGGTGTTGGTTCTTCCGTAGTAAACGCACTTTCAAAGAAGATGGTGGCAACCATTCGGCGGGATGGCAGGGAAGTCCAGCAGACTTTCAAGAAAGGCAAAGCCGCAGGGGGGCTGGAAAAGCTGGGAGCTGCCAAGGGGCATGGAACAACAATTTACTTTGAGCCAGACCCGGAAATATTCAAGACAACTGTTTTTGAAGCTGATTGGATTCAAAATCATCTGGAGGATATGTCATATATCCACAGTGGTTTAAAGATCGTTTTCAAGAACGAAATCACCAAGGAAACCTTGGATCTGACACATCCCGGCGGGATTCCGGAATTCCTTGGAAAACTTGTCAAGGATGCTCAGAAGCCTCCGGTGACGGAATCTATTTTCACCTTATGCCGCAAGGAAGGTGAAAAAATGGAAGTTGCGCTCCAGTGGACGGAATCCACTGAGGAATCCTTCCGCTCTTATGTGAATGGTATCCGTACGGCTGCGGGTGGAACCCATGAGGCTGGTTTGAAAAACGCGATTGGCAAGGCCATTCGTAACTTCATGGAAACGCACGAAATCAAGGTAAAAGGGATAACCATAACCGCCGAGGATATTCGGGAGGGTATTGTTGGCATACTTTCCGTTTTTGTCCGGGAACCGATGTTCCAGGGCCAGACCAAGGAAAAGCTCAATAATCCGGAAATGACTGCAGCGGTGGACAATTTTGTGCGCCCTGCCCTTGAATCCTGGTTGAATTCGAACAAAACAGCCGCTGATCAGATTGTCGGTCGTATTGTTCTGGCTGCCCGGGCAAGGCTTGCCTCCCGTGAAGCTGCATCCGAGGTAAAGCGTAAAAGTGCCACCTCAAGAAGACTAAATCTCCCTGGAAAACTTTCCGATTGCAAGTCCACGAATCTTGAGGACTCCGAGTTATTCATCGTGGAAGGTGATAGTGCTGGTGGTAGTGCAAAACAGGGACGCAATAGTAAAACCCAGGCGGTTCTTCCGCTTAGGGGAAAAATATTGAACTCGGAAGGCCTTGCATTGGTAAAGGTACTTGGCAATACCGAATTAAGTGACTTGGTGACAGCAATTGGAACAGGCGCTGGCGACAAATTTGACCTTTCAGGCCTTCGGTATGGAAAAATCATTTTGTTGATGGATGCTGATGCGGATGGTCATCATATTTCCACGCTTCTATTGGCGTTTTTCTTCAGGCACATGCCGGAATTGGTTCGCAAGGGACATGTGTTTTTGGCGCAACCTCCTCTTTATCGAGTGGATGTGGGCAAGGAAACTTTCTGGGCCAGGGATGACAGCCATAAAGAGGAAATTCTTGCGGGCCTAAGGGCTAATGCCAAACCGGAAATATCTCGCTTTAAAGGTTTGGGCGAAATGGACCCCAGTGTGCTGGCTCAAACCACGCTTGATCCCAAAAATCGTATTTTGCTGAAAGTGGAAGTTGATTCCAACCTTGATACCGATAAAACTTTTGCGGACCTTTTGGGGAAGGATGCTGCCCCCCGGTTCCGGTTTATCATGGATCACGCGGCAAGGGCAGTGACCGAAGACCTGGACATCTAAGTTCCAGGCCTTTGTCTTTTTGCAAACCATTCCAATTGTCTGCTGAAGCCATGCAGCCATTTGATTTCTTGGGGTGTTGGTTTGGCCCTTGAAATCATCGACCTGATTCCCGCAAAAAGGGTCATGGCTTTTTCCCCGAACAGGAAATTTACCTTTTCGAGCGCTTTCTGAAGTCTTTGGAATGCCATATCCTGCATGGCCATGGTTGCAACTTTGTGTGTGGTTACACCAGTTTCCGATTCCTTATTTTGGGGATTTCGGCATGAAATCTCGTAAAGTGTAATACCAACAGCCATCGAGAGGTTTAGGGCTGGGTAAACCTCTGATGTGGGCACATGAAACACTAGATTGCATAAGCTGATATCCGAAGTGGTAAGTCCCGAAGCTTCCTGACCAAAAACGATCGCAACCTTCCCACGAATGTTTTGTTCGAAAAGTTTGATGACGCCTTTGCTTAAATCAAAGGAAATTGGTGACCGTATCAAGCCACCAAGGCGTGCGGTGGTTGCCACCACATATTCACAATCGCCAATTGCTTCCTGCAGCGAATTGAAAACCAGGGCGTTTTCCAGCACATCTTCTCCCTGGCAAGACATTCTGCGTGCATCTGCATTTAACGGGTCGCACTCTGGATTTGCCAGGGCTAGCTCACTGAAACCAAAATTTTTCATTACACGGGCGATTGAACCGATGTTTCCTGAAAACTGCGGCTTTACCAGTATCACGCGAATTTTCATCGTACTGTGAACGCCTTATTTGTTGGATCCTGCTATTTCCATGGCAACTGCTTTGAGCTTTGATAGATCCAGCTTCCCACTTCCTAGAGTCGCCAGTTCGTGAACGGGATAAAAATCTTTTTCAGAAGGTATCCATAAGTTGGGCAGACCTTTACCATTTAGCATTTTAACCCATGAGCCTATTTGAACTTCCAATGGCGCAATCAATTCCGGCACATAAAGAACAACAATTTTTTCGCCCCGGGTTGGATCCGGCACACAAGTAACACCACAAACTTTTTCGTTGGTATTCAGGGCGAGGTGAAGTTCCTCTTCGATCCTTTCAAGGGGAACCATTTCTCCTCCAATTTTAGCAAATCTGCTAAGTCTTCCAGTCAGAGTTATGTAGCCCTCCGGACTGATGTACCCCATGTCACCCGTGATGTACCAACCAAGTTGCACTGCCTGCGAAGTTTTTTCCGGTTCACCAAGATAGCCTTTCATCACATTTAAGCCTGTCACACTTACCATGCCCTCATGTCCTGCCCCAACTGGTTTGCCCGTTTCTGGATCTGAGATTCGTATACAAACACCCGGAACGGGTAATCCAATCGAGCCAACCATGTTTCCTGCTATTTTCCCATAAGGCGCTAAAAAGTCAGGTTTGTTGATGGATGTGACCGGGGAAAGTTCAGTGCAACCATATCCTTCCAGGGGGAGAATTCCAAATTTAGACTCAAATTCTTTGGACAAGGACGGTGGAAGCTTCTCGGCCCCGCAGATAAGCAGTCTTAGTGTGTCAAAATCTCCCGGTTCGGATTTCTTCAAGCAGAACCTCAGGAAGGTTGCTGTAGAAAGATAAACAGTGCATTTATAATTCTTACACGCGGCTCCAATATCCCTGGCTTGTCTTGGGTCGGGTTGGTAAACAGTCGATGCGCCCGCAAACAATGGGGCCCACATGGAAACTGTGTATCCAAAACTATGGAAGAATGGAAGTGCCCCCAACAGGGTGTCTTCCGTGCTAACATTCGCACCGCGGATGGTGGCCCACGCGTTGGAAAGAATGTTCGCGTGAGTGAGCATGATCCCCTTGGGTTTGCCAGTGCTTCCCGAGGAAAAAACCACTGTTACTGTGTCAAATGCCTTGGCAGGTTGAGCCTTGAAAATTGTGCGAACAAATAATTCCTTGGGGAGGATTTTGCTTAGCAGAAGAACAAGGGCCTTCTTTGCCATGGTTACTTGGGGTAAAAGTTCCTCAAGATAAAGAACTTCAATTCCGGGGATATCCGGCCAAGGCACCTTACTGGTGAATCTTTTTGCGGTTATCACGACTTTTGCGCCGGTTTTTTCCAAACAGTATTGGATGATATCCGGAGTTGATGTGTAATTGAGATTTACGGATATCTTCCCAAGATTGGAAAGAGCAATATTTGTCAGGGCGCTGCCAGTGCTGTTGGGTAGCCAGATTGCCACATGGTTTTCAGGGCCAAGCTTTTCCCGAAGGATATCTGAAAGGCAGGTGACGGCCACCAGGGTTTTTTCATAACTAAGATTTAGATTTGGATTCGACTGATCTGGAAAACAGATTTTTTTAGGGGTTCTAAGTGCCTGATAAGCAAATTCTTCGTGGCAGGAGGAAAGTCGGTTTATAAATAATTTTGTCGCCTTAAGGCCTAGCCCCTGAAGGGCTGTGATGAAATGTTCTTTTGCTTGATCCATTGAAATGGATGTGCCAATCATCAGTCGCCAGGGAAAACGCTTCGCACCAGGGGGCGCATGGCGGATATGGTTCCTTTGTTGCCAAAAATCAGATCCTTCGGGCTGATCTAGATTAAATGGTATTATTTCGGAACTAGTGCCTTTGTGGATCAGCCTTAAAATTCGATGGGGGGTAATTTCCAATCCATTATCGGGGCAAAACCTTTCCAGCGAAACAGCAATTGAGAAACCTTTTTTTAAGATTGACCGACCATCTTTCGCGGCACGAATCAACCCACGCATCCCCTCTTTGGGATTTACCCACCTTACCTTGCTGTTTGGAACTTTAACCGTATAAGGGGTTCCTGGTGTAAAACTCCAATCAAGCAGAAAGATACCCTCCACCGGTAAAGCATAAAGGCTCGCTTGGTCACTGAATCGGACTTGGTAAGTGGCAAATATTTTTGGACCGCTGGGAGGAATGTTTTTGAGGCCTTCCAAGACCACTTTGTGTTTAAAAAAGCCTGATTTTCTGTAAAGGAGCGCCCAAATTCCAATGATCATAACAGCCATGAAAAGGATCGAATGATTTGAATTAATGACCAAACCGAAGTACGGAACCATGAACAATTACTCCTTAATTTCTCTAACCATAAAGAACTTTGGCATAAATGTTGAACTCTTCCAACTAAAATTGTTATGATATAGTTGCTTTGATGGAACCTACCTGCTGTATTCGCCACCCAAAGAAAAAGAGGTCGTGAAAATGTTTGGAAAAATCAAAGGTCAGTTTTCATATTGGTGCAAGTTAGCTGGCCTGCTAATGGTATTTTTGGCGGGAAGCACAGCTAATGCTCAGAGTGTAAGTTTTATCAAGGATGTTGCACCCATTCTTAAAGAAAATTGTTTTGCATGCCACGGTGCGAAAAATCCCAAAGGGAAGCTTGACATGACGCGCTATGAGGCAATGCGCCATGGGGGAACCAAGGACGACCCTATTGTTCCAGGAAAGCCAGAGGAAAGTAATTTGGTGGATGTTTTGAAGGCAACCGATAAAACCAGAATGCCCCCCAAAGAAAGTGGAGATGCCCTTAGCGCCGAAAAAATCAAAGTCATTGAAAAATGGATTGCACAGGGCGCCAAGATTGATAAAGAAATATCAGAAAAAGCAGATATTTTAAAAGAATTACGCCTTCGTTGGGTTCCTCCAAAACCCCTGGCTAGATACTCATTCCCTGTTGCTGTGACCGCATTGGCATTTTCTCCCGACGGTAAAAAACTGATCTCGTCAGGACACCATGAGTTCACTGTGTGGGATGTTGAGTCCGGTAAACTTGAAAAGCGAGTGCAGACCAGGTCGAGAAGATCCATGGCTTTTCAATTTTTGCCAGATGGAAAATTGGTTGTGGCTGGTGGTAGGCCCGGTGAAGAGGGAGATGTCAGAGTTTATGACATTCAAGCCAAGGGTAAAATTCAGGATGGAGTTGAATTTCTTGATGGGGTTAACGATTCCAAGGTATTCATTAAACAGCTTATAAACATTGATGATGAAGTGCTTTGTCTGTCTCTAAGTCCGGACAATAAAAAGCTTGCGGCTGGCGGATGTGACAGAATGTTGCATGTCTGGGATATTTCTTCAGGAATCGGAAATGCAAAATTAGAGCAATCTATTGAAAACCATGCGGATTGGGTTTTCTCAGCAAGTTTTTCCCCAGATGGAAAATTTCTTGCTAGTTCCAGCAGGGATAAGACGGCCAAGGTCTGGAATATTGCCGCTAAGGAATCTGCAGCAACATTTCCAGATCACCAAAACCCCGTCTTTGGTGTTCTTTTCAAAGCGGACGGTAAAACATGTTACAGTGCCGGCGAGGATAAAAATATTCGCCTTTTTGGCACCGAGGGAGAAAGGGCTGGCAAACAGGTTCGAGTGGTGGGAAATCATGCTGGAGCCATTTACAAAATGGTTGGAAACTCCAAGGCGGGCTTGATCGCCAGTGCTGGTGCAGACAATCTTGTTAAAACCTGGAATGCGGAATCGGGAGCTGCTGTCAAATCTTTCAGCGGTTTGGGGGACCAAGCCTTGGCGGTTGCTTTTAACCCAGAAGGAACTTTGGTAGCTGGTGGGGCTTGGAATGGGGAAGTTATAATTTGGAAGGCTGCCGATGCATCGCAGTTCAAAAAAATTGCCATTTCTCCAGGTTTGCAGACCGCTAGTTCCAAATAGGGGCTCTTGGTTTGCTAAAGTTAAATGGAATGCATAAGGAAGTCTTCCGCTGCAAGCTGGGAAGAATCGATTTTCTAAAAACAGGTTCTGCGGCTAAAGTTGTTTTTGTTCATGGGATTGCGGATCGAAAAGAAGCATTCGAGCCAATCTGTGATGCTTTAGCGGATTCTTACCCTTGTTTTTCATTGGATTTACCAGCTAAAGTTTTTGGCTCGGGGACTTCAAATCAATCCATTGTAGAACAAATAGCCAGCCTTTTTTCTGAGTTTCTTCGTAATCATGCCGAAGAAAAGGTTGTGTTATTTGGTTCCAGTTTTGGATCCACGGTTGCTGTTCAACTGGCTCATATGATGCCGGAATTAGTTGCGGGATTGGTTTTGCAGGGAGGCTTTGTTTACCGACCGCTTAATTTTTTTGAGAGAATTGCCTCAAATATCGCCCAACTACTGCCGTTTAATGTGGCGCATATTCCTTTCATGGAAGAAGCGGTGAAATTCCAGCATTTTCATGGATTTGCCGCCCAACCCCCTGAAAAATGGGAAAGGTTTATACGCAACATATCCCCCTCTAAAAGTAACCTTACTGCAAGGTATGGCCATGCAATTCATAGGGTTGATCATCGTAGTATAGCCTTGAAAATGGGTATTCCTGTGCTATTGATTGACGGTGAGAAGGATCCATTAGTGGATATGGTGGCCCGCAACCATCTTTATCAGGCCTTTCCAAATGCGGAAAAAGTTGTAATTGCCGGCGGTGGACATTTGCTTCCTTATAGTCATTATCAGGAAATTGCTGATCACACCCGCAGGTTTTTGAGTAAAGTATTTGGTAGCTGACCTTGTATGTTCCCTTGATTCGGATGGAAATTTTCCATGAGCCAAAAAATTCATGTGATTGGAATAGGTAGTGATGGCTTGGTGGGACTTACCACCGCGGAAAGAGAAATTCTTGCCCATTGCGAATTACTCTTTGGGCCTGAAAATTTGTTAAGGCTTGTGGACTCTCTTTCAGCAGATAAAAAAAAGGTCGGATCCGATTTTCTGGAATTGGTGGAACTTTTAACCAAGATTGAGCCTGGTAAAAAGGTTGCATTGTTGGTGAGTGGCGACCCATTGTTTTATGGGGTGGTTCGATATCTTTCTGAAAAAATTGGAAAAGATAAGTTCGAGGTTCATCCCCATGTAAGCAGCATGCAGATGGCTTTTGCAAGAGTCAAGGAAAGTTGGGATGACGCCTACCTTACCAATCTTCAAAATCAAACTCTTGAAAAAGTGATCGACAAAATTCGGGTTTCCGAGACGGTTGGAATATTTACCAGCAACAAAGATAACCCAAGGGAAATTGCCAAGAGGTTGCTTGAGCGTGGTATTGATTACTTCAGGGCTTTTGTATGTGAAAACCTTGGTGGAAAAGATGAGAGGGTTACCCAGGCAGAGCTCTCTGAAATTTCGGAATTGGATTTTGATCCGCTGAATGTTTTGATCTTGCGAAGAAAGCCAGGGCGCCCAGATCTGCCCGCCACATCTAAAACACCAAGGGTGTTTGGAAATCCAGACGATGTATTTGCTCAGACCAAGCCTAAAACCGGACTCCTTACACAATCCGAAACCAGGGCTATTGCCCTTTCCAGGCTGGCTATAAAGCCATCCAGTGTTGTTTGGGATATTGGGGCAGGCTCAGGGTCTGTTTCCATTGAGGCTGCCCAATTGTGTTATTCCGGGATGGTTTATGCGATTGAGCAGGATGCCGCTGATTTTCATTTGATCCTTGCCAATGCAGAGAACCTGGGTGTGAGTAATTTGAAAGCTGTTCATGGAATAGCTCCCGAAGTTGTAAGTGGTTTGCCCAGACCAGACGCGGTTTTTGTAGGTGGAATCGGAAAGGAGGTTACAGGTTTGCTGGATTCTGTGTTTCAGGCCCTGATTCCAGGCGGAAGGATTTCAATTAATGTGGGTTCGATAGAAAATTTATCAGTGGTTTTGAGCCGAATGAGAAAGTTTGACCCTGATTGCGAAGTATTACTCCTACAGATTGGCAGGGGGCTAAATCAATATGAATCTCTGCGGTTTGAGGCCATCAACCCATCGTTTCTTTTGAGTGGGGTCAAGCCATTGCAGCAGACCTAGAGATGTTTGCCTACCCATTGAAGATGAATGGAACGGTTCCTGGGGCCATCAAATTCACAAAAAAATATTCCCTGCCATTGCCCCAAAACTAGTTTGCCTTGTTCCACGATGACATGGGCGCTGTTACCAAAAAGCCCGGTTTTTATATGGGAATCGCTGTTTCCCTCGGAATGTTGAAACCCGGATTGATCCTTGGGGATTTCACGGCTTAACCATAATAACGTGTCGTGAATAACATCAGGGTCCCAGCTTTCGTTGATGGTCAAGCCTGCTGTTGTGTGCGGACAAAAAATCACCCCGATACCCTGTTGAACACCTGAATTTTCCAGGCTTTGCTTAACAAGGGCTGTGATATTTATAAATTCAGATCTTTTGCGACTTACAACCGAGAGTGTTTCCATGGTTAATGGCCTCGCAATCAATCAAGTTTTGATGGTATTATCAGGTTATAAATATTTTCTTGTTTGGGCTTCATGGGTGGCGAAATTATGATTCATAATAAATTCCTGGCACTTATTTTGGCATCAAGTGCGTGTCTATTTTTTATCTTTTGTGATCAAACCAAGTCCGAAGTGCCCGCAAAAGTAAAAGAACTTTTGTTAAAAGCCATTGAGGTTCATGGAGGGATGGATCGTCTTTCAAAGCATAGGGCGGACAGTGTTAAAACCAAAGGTTTAATCCAGTTTAATGGGGTTGAAGCAAAATTTAAAAGTGAGACCATTGTTCAACTTCCAGACCAGTTAAAAACATCACAAGAGATCGAGGTTAAAGGCAAATCATTCCGGGTTGTTCAAATTTGCAACAAGGGCGAAGTTGTCATGCAGATTGACAACAAACAACAAAAAGCCGAACCAGCCATAGCCCAGCAAATTCAGGATACTTTAAGGCTGGCGGTTCTTATTCGCTTAATTCCCCTTTTGGATAATTCTGCCCTTAAATTTGAAGATTTGGGTTCTGTGATTGTAAGTGAAAGACCGGCTAGGGCTATCCGGGTTAAGGAAAAAGATCGTCCGGACATAGTTCTGGTTTTTGATGAACAAAGTGGTTTTTTGATAAAGTCCGAATTGGTAAGACAGTTTGAGAAAAAGCAGGTGGTTCAGGAGGATTTTTTCTCGGACTTCCGAGATATTTCAGGTTTTAAACGGCCTGTTAAATTGCAATCATTTCGAAATGGTAAAAAAATATTGGATGCCGAGTTGATCGAGGTTCGTTATTTTGAAAAACTCGATCCATCGGTGTTTAAGCCTTAATTTGGTGTCATATGAGACCGGGTTCTTATGTTGTTCGCAGGCAGGATCAAGGGACAAAGCTTGGGAGTTGGCTCTGTAAAAGACTGAATTTACGAATGAATGTTGTTGTGGAATTGTTTGTGCGAAAAGCCATTACTGTTGATGGAAAAATTCCTTCCAGCTTGAATGTATCCATGAGTGCCAACCAAAACGTTTGCGTTGGTATTGGCAAGAAAACGCAAAAGCAGGAACCCAAAATAAATAAGAACACTTCCAAGCAGGATTTGCCTTGGAATCCGAAAGTGATTTTTATGGATGCCGATATTTTGGTTGTGGAAAAACCCTCGGGAATAACCACAGTGCACCATTTTTCGGATCAAAAGCGTTCATCGGAAAGGGATAGGAAATATTTGCCACCAACCCTTCAGGATATATTGCCGGATGTCGTAAAAACAACAACTGGAAAAAACGTTCCATACATTCGAGCCGTGCATCGTTTAGATAAGGATACCAGTGGTTTGATGCTTTTTGCCATGTCCTCCAAGGCCCTTTCCGCTCTTGGTAAGAAAATGCGTAATGGAGAAATCGAAAGGCGTTATCTTGCAATTACCCGTGGGGTTCCAAAAGAAGGAATTATTGAATCATCGTTTGTTCAAGATCGGGGCGATGGTCGCAGGGGAAGCGGGAAAGGTCAGGATGCTGAGCATGCCATAACCAGAGTGAAAATTTTGGATTCCATGGGGGAAATAGCTTTGGTGGAATGCGAATTGGAAACAGGAAGAACCCATCAGGTTCGTATTCACCTTGGCGAGGCTGGGGCCCCTCTTTGTGGTGAAAGGATCTATGACCGGCCGCTTCATGGAAGACCCTTGCCTGACCCAACTGGTATCGATCGGGTGGCCTTGCATTCTTGTTTTTTGAAATTTGAGCATCCAATAAGTAATAAAGAAATGTCGTGGACCAGTAAGTT
>JBEGQX010000361.1:0-16003 GCA_041180805.1 Planctomycetota bacterium | reverse complement strand
GTCGTGTTTGTGGTATTCCTATCCGTAACAGGGTTTCTCTTTGCCCGCACGCTGGATTTACTTACCACCACCGGCCCGAAAGGCACGGAATTCCCCATGCAGACCATGTTCGCTGATGAGCGATTTTGGCTGGTGTTTTTGTTCATACCACCCTTGCTTACCATGCGCCTCTTTGCCGAGGAACGCA
The DNA here is from genome assembly GCA_041180805.1 of Planctomycetota bacterium. GTDB lineage: Bacteria > Planctomycetota > Planctomycetia > Gemmatales > Gemmataceae > JBEGQX01. The sequence goes on along the minus strand of JBEGQX010000361.1, from coordinate 15,816 downwards.
GTTCAGGTACATTGGAAATGCTGATGACTGCCCCTCTTTTGGACTGGCAGGTGGTTTTATGCAAGTACCTGGGTTGCCTGTTGTTTTACCTCGTCCTTTGGTTGCCAACCTTTTTATATTTGCCTGCTTTGTTAGGTTGGCATTCTTTTTCCCTCAACGCACCTTCTGATATATGGTCCTGGTTCATTTGCCTTGGAGTGCCTGCCACCATCTTTGGCATTTTCCTGCTGCTTCCAACATCGATGGAATCTCCCTGGAGGATGTTGGGGCTTCTGTTGTTGCCCATGGGCTTTCTGTTAACCGGAATCTCGGTTTACTTCCATTACCATGGTAGTAACAGTCCGCTGATAGCCTTCCAGTACGATATCGATCCCATGCCCGTTTTGGGAACCTATCTGGGTATGTTTCTGGCGGGTGCGATGTTCCTGGCGATCGGAATTCTGGTCAGCAGCATGGTGCGTGACCAAATGGTATCAGCAATCCTTTCCATGGGACTTTGTTTGCTGTTTATCTTCTCAGGATTCTGGCGGCCTGAACAGGATGGTGGGACCCTTTACCGCACAGTTTACTTCTTTAGTGTACCCTTGCATTTTGATCGATCCTTCACCCGTGGAATACTCGATACACGCCCGTTGATCCTTTACATCAGCACGGCAATCCTTTGCCTGTTTCTCACCGTGCGCAGCCTGGAAAGCAGGAGGCTCCGCTAACTGGAGGAAACAACATGAAAAAGCCAATTGAAAAGAAACCCGCAACCCTGGTTCGACTGCATGCCTGGTGCCGCTTGATAGGAGTGACCAGTTTGGTGCTGGGCGTAGCCAGTCTTGTTCTTGTAAAGCCAACCAGTCTTGCCGGGGCTGTTTCGGAAATATGGAATCAAATACGGACCATGGAGATGGGGTTTGCCTGCAAAGTGGTTGTGGTGGAGTTTGCCATCGCCCTGCTTGTGCTGGTGTTGGAAATCCTGGTTATGTTAAAGCTGGCTGCAGGTCGCAAAAATATTGCCGGAGCCGGGGCAACCCTGCAAGCCATTCTGGCTGTCACACTTTTTGTGGGGGTCAACCTTTTCTCCTATTCGCACTATCAGCTTGTGGATACCACCCTTGGCAGGCTGTTCACTCTGCCGATGGATTTGAAATCCAAGTTGGAAAACCTGCGTGATGAAACCACAATCGTGGTTTGTCAGTTGCACAAGACCTTCGGGAAATTCACCGAGAAGCCTGATCGGTTCGACTATGCCGCGGAAAGGGTGGTTGTGGCCAAGGTGAAGGACTTGGTGGATCAACTTCGTGAACTGGGGCCAAAATTTCGGGTGCAGGTTCTGGATGTTGAGGATGAAAACTATGAGCGCAGGCTGGCAGACCTGACTTCCAATGCCCCGCAGTTGCGCAAGGCCATAGAAACTGCTCCTGAGAACAGCATCTTCTTCTGGGCTAAAAATTCCGCTGGTTCCATAACGGAAATGATCCAGCGTATGAGCTTCAATGATTTCTACAGGCTTGACAAGACAGCCTCTGTGGAAGCCAACCAACAGCGGGGCAACCTGATGCTTTTGCCCCAGGGGCGTGAGGGTTCCGGTGCGGTGGAGCCCTTTGTACGCAAAATTCTTGCATTGGAAGCTCGCAAGCCCAGGGTTGCGGTGGCGGTGGTGGATGAATGGCTGACCACGCGAGGAACCGATTCCTTTGGCTATAACGGCTTGCGCAAATCTTTGGAGTCCCATGGGTTCGAGGTGAAAGACCTTATCCTTCGAAAGTTGCGCCAGCGTCCTGCCTCCTCGGTGGCCTACACCTTTGATGAAAGCAAGCTTGATCGACTGGACCAGCGAATTCGGGTGATAGACACCAACCTTGAAAGGTTTGAAAAGGGATTGGGCGCGTTGGGCAAGATGGCGCTGCAATGGAAAGGCACACCCCTTTCAGAATTGGAAAAAGCCTACTCCGATCAATTGCGAGGGGCAAAGCTTTCCGAGGAAAACCGTAAGGCACAGGTGGAATATTTTGAAGGTGAACTTAAGAACCTTCAAGAAGCCAGGGACCGCCTGCAAAAGCAAAAGTTGGAAGTGACAAAGGAAAAATCTTCTCTTGATGTCGATTCGCTGATTGAACAGCAGAGAATGACAGACCTTGAAGCCAAGATGAACCTTCTGCTTGCGGATTGCGATCTGTTGCTGGTTCCTCGCCCCACGCTTCATGATGTCATCACGGATGATCGCAACCTTCCGCATTGGCTGCATGGGCTGGAAAAAGCCCAGGTGGATGCGATGCAGTCGTTCATCAAGTCTGGAAAGCCGGTTTTTGCACTGCTTGGTCCAACCAGCGAACCTCAGGATCAAGGGCCGGTGCCACAGGGTTTTGTCGCCAACGATGGCTTTGAAGACCTTTTGGCCAAGCTTGGCTTCAAGCTTGGTAAACAAACCGTCCTGTTTGATGAGGAAGTTGAAGGGTTCAGCGAGCAAATGGCAGGATTGCTTACAGGTGGCACAGGAATACAGGCTCCGCCTCTGCTATTGGATTGGAGTGAGGGGTCCGGAAGGCCAGTGGCCCTGAAACCCAACTTTGCCAAGGCAGCGCATCCGATTCGCGAATCCCTAAAGCTGACTGGTCGAAGCCAGTCGCCGGACAAACCATTGGAGCTAAGGCTAAGGCATCCACGCCCGGTGTATTTCGATGCGCCACAAGGTGTGAACCTTGTTTACAATCCTGAATTATTTCAGACCTCGCGGGATTCCTGGAATGAATCGCAACCATTTCCAGAGATGCAGGGTGTGGGTGAGAGAAAAATCCCCTCTTATAACCCCGATGACAAGGACCCAAACAAGGGAACTCTGGAGGCGCGCCGAAGGGGCCCTTTCCCTGTGGGGGCCGCTGCCGAGGTTCCCGTGCCAGCCGAATGGTATGCCAATACGCCTCCGAAAAAGCTTCCCTCGGTAAGGTTGGCTGTGGTGGGTGAAAGTTGGTTTCTAAGCGGACCGGAGTTACCACCGGTTAAGGAAAGATTTGCCCTGGATGTATGCAATTGGTTGCTGGGAAGGGAGGATTTCCTGCCCAGGCCATCAACCCCCTGGAAATATCCACGCATTGAAATGCAGGATCGCACAAAAGTGCTATGGCTTTGGGGAACCCAATTGGGAATGCCAGCGTTCTTTGCCTATCTGGGTTTCGTGGTGTTGATCCAGAGGCGTATGCGATAAGGAATTTTGAAAGCAGTTAAGGATGGAGTTGGAAGATGAATTGGCGAACAACACTGGTGATGATCCTTTTGGGTTTGGGGCTGGCGGCTTGGTGGGTTGGTGAAAGAACCCGCCATGCCGAGGATACGAAACCGGCAGGTGCCAGGGTTCTCGAAGGCCGGGAAATTGCAAGCCTGAGAAAACTGGAATGGATGAAGGGTGATGCCGGGTTTGTGATAGAACGCAAAGGGGCGTCAGGAAGCTGGTCTTTGCCTGGTAACTGGCCTACGCGCAATGCCGAAGTAAACGCCATTGCAGAGGCCATATTGGATCTTCGGACCCGGTTTGTCCCGATTGCCAACGAGGGGGAATCTGAAACAGGGCTTTCATCGCCAAAGCTTAGAATCAAGCTTGGATTTGGGAAGCCCGAGGCCACCACCACGGAGGATGTTATTTTGGAGTTTGCAGAGCCTGCAAGTGTAGATTCTGGCAATCGCTTTGCAGCACCAACTTTCGTGCGTGTCCAGCCATCGGGTGCGGTCATGCGACTTGGGCCTGGAATTATCAGGCAGTTGGATCATCCGGTGGATTATTTCCAGCAACGCAGGTTGTTCACCGGGGAAAGGCTGGCCACCAAGGCGGATGGATCCCTTTCATCCAGCCAGAAAAGCGAAAAACTGCTGGCCAGGGCCGTGGTTGTGGAGCTGGATGAGCAGGGAAAGAAAACTTCATTCCAAATCGAACAGAAAGATAATGAGTGGATTCTGGGCCAGCCCGTGGGAATGGACTATCTGGAACCCAAGGCCAGAGACGCCATGTTAAGTGCCATCCCCGATCTGTGGGCTGAGAAATTTGTGAAGGTGGATCTCGCCAAAGCTGGTTTAGATAATCCAGCTAGAACCCTCAAGGTAACCCGTGAGGATGGAACCATGATTACCCTTCGCATAGGTGCGGTTTCTGCACGAAGGGAAACTCGCAGACCAAGGCCACCCCAACCCGGAATGCCACCGGGAATGCCACCGCAAGAGGAAGTGATTATTCATGAAATGCGCTATGCAAAGCTGGATGGCAACGACCAGGTCTTTGAAATAGTGAGTGACAAGTTAAAAGATGTGTTTGTAGCTGTGGATCAATTACGAGATCCGCAGGTGGCCAGGTTCAACACCGCGGATGTAACCCGGTTGGAAATCCGCTCTGGTTCCAGCCAGATTCACATTGTCAGGGATAATCTGAAATGGAAACTTGAGAAGCCGGTGCAATCAGAGGCAGATGGCGAAAAAGTGAATGAACTGCTTTCAAAAATTTCCGCATTGGAGGCCAAGGGGGCGGATGTGATCGACCAACCCAAGCTTCCTGAATATGAATTGGAAAAACCAGCCCTTTCCATCCAGTTGACCCTGCTTGAGGAATCAAGGAACCAGGAAAAGCAGGCAGGGGAAAAAAAGAAAACTTCCCGCACTATTCAGGTTCATTTTGGAAAACAGTTGGCCCGCGAGAAAAAAGTGTTTGCGCAAAGGCAGGGAGTCACCCGGGTGGATCGTGTTGAGGATTCGCTGGTGAACCTTCTTGGCCGACCCGTAATGGCTTACCGTGGCAAACGCGCATTGGATCTCCAGGCTCCCGAGGTTCAATCATTGGACATCGTTTCCAAGGCGGGCAAGGTTCAATTCCGCAAGGCACCGGAAGGCAAATGGACTGTTCCAGATTGGAAGAATATTACGATAGATGATCCCAAGGTTTCCCAGTTGGCCAGCAACCTTTCTTCTTTGGAAGCCTTGGAATATGTCGAGGAAACACCAACGGAAAAAGATCTCAAGGATTTGTTCGGACTTATGGAACCATCACTTGTGGTGGAGATAGGGCTTAATGGCAAGGACACAAAACCCCGGAAGCTTTCCGTGGGTAAAACCCGTGGTGAGAAGCCTGGTTATTTTGCCCGATTGGATGGTAATGGCCCGGTATTTGCCATCGCGAATGAAACTGTGCAAAACCTTCAGCAAGACTCTCTGGCCTACTTGCCCATGGATTTCTGGAAACTTCTACCCGAGGAGATTGCCAGTTGGAGCGTTGAACGCCAGGGTGGCCTGTTCACACTTGAGCGAAAGGAAAATGCCTGGAAAATTACCAAGCCATTCGAAGCCGATGCCTTTCTGGAGAAACTGACCTCTGTATTACCAGTGCTGGCGGCACCGCGTGCAGAAAAGTATGTCGAAATTGCCATCAAGGATCCTGCCAAATTCGGGTTCGACAAGCCTTTGGGAAAGTTGATCGTCACCGACAAGGAAAAAAAGCAGAAGCTTCTGGTGGTAGGCGGCAAAGTGGATGAGAAGACCGGCCTGCGCCATGCCCGTCTTGGAGAAAACGGGCCAGTGGCTTTAATTCCAAAACCACTTGGGGAATTATTGGAAATGGATGCCCTTTCATTGTTGGACCCCGTGGCATTCAAGGTGGATACATCGAGCTTGCGCAAGATTCAAACGCAGGGCAAAAACGATTTTAAGCTTTCCCGAAAAGATGCAGACTGGCTACTGGAGCAGGCTATTACGGGTAACATCCCCGCCGATCAGGAAAATATTTTTTCCATGATCAATCTCTGGTTCAATCTAAAGGTGGAGAAATATGTCGGGTATGGGGCAAGCGCAGATCTCAAATCCTTCGGTCTGGAAAAGCCCGCGCAGAAAATATCCATTGAATTCGAAAACGCCGACAAGAAATTGGTTACGAAGCAACTGTTGCTGGGGGATTCGCCAAAGGACGGAAAAGCTGGCATGTTCGCAAAATTTGAAGGTGAGCCTGCTGTTTTTCTGTTAACCCCCGCACAGGTCAAAATACTATCCAAAGATTATCTGTCATATGTGCCCAGACAGCTTTGGAAATGGCCCGCGGATCAATGGAAAAGCTGGAATCGCAAGGGTCCTGTTGGTGAATTGGATATCACCCAAAAAGACGATTCTTGGAAAATCATGGCTCCAGGTAATTTCAATGCCGATGAAAAGGTTCTTCAGGAAATGGCGGCTTTGGTTTCAGACCTGAAGCTGGATGCGGTTCTTGCTTACGCGCCCAAAGAGCTCAAGGAATTTGGTTTGGATGTTCCCTTTGCAACCATGGTTTTTCAGGAGGCTGGAAACAAAAGAACTTTGTTGGTTGGCAAAGAAGTTGATGCAAAAACTGGCCAAAGATATGCCATGGTGGAAAAGGAAAAAACCGTAGGTGTGCTGGCGCCGGAAGTTGCCAGGAAATTACTTGCTGCGCCCCTATTTTTCAGGGATAGGGCGATTACCCGTTTCCCGGATGCGGATCAATTGGTACTGGAAAGGGGAGTTCGCAAGGCAACATTTCAAAGGGTGGACGGAAACTGGAAGCTGACACAGCCGATTAGTGCCGAGGCTGACCAGCAGTTGATAGATGATACCATCGACATGCTTGCCAGGCTGAGGGCCGATGAATTGGTGCTTGAAAAGCCAAACGCTGAGAATCTGAAAAAGTACGGACTGGACAAGCCTGCATTGGTTTGGTCGATCCGTTCAGGGGGTAAAAGTGTGTTGGAGCTTCAACTCGGCCGCCGTGATGAATCAGGCAAGCGAACTTACGCCATGATCCCTGGAAATGAGATGGTGTTTTTGCTGGATCCGAAACTTACTTCCTCGCTGGAAGGGGAATTTCGTAACCGAACGGTTTGGAACCCCGGGTTGGATGCGGTTCAGGTTGATTCGGTAAAATATTCCAGCGAATCTTCCACCTTTGAAATGGTGAAAAAAGACAACCAATGGCAAAACCCCGGCAAGCCTTCCGAGAAGGTGAACGATGGAAATCTCAACCTCACCCTATCCTCTTTAGCTGGCTTGAAACTTGAACGCTATGTGGTGGATGATGGGGCCTCGCTGAACCTCTTTGGATTGGAAAAGCCTGAGTGGACAATAGAACTTGGGACCCCTCAGGGGAAACGGGTTCTGCAAATTGGCAGGGCGGAAGGTGGATCAGCCAGGCTTTATGCCCGAGTTGCGGATTCCAAAGCAAGGGATGTCTTTTTAATCTCCGAAACGGATGCGATCCTGATTTTGAAGCCTTACAACTGGTTTCATCGTAAGAATTAGGGCTAAATTCCCTGCAGTCGTTCAATCCTTCGAATTCTTGTGTTAAAATTTTAGTGATCAAAGATGTGTTATCGCACTTGGAAGAATCATGAGCCTCATTCCGCTTTCATTGATATGTTTCGGATGGATTGCTGTTCCGGATGAACCCCTGGACTTCAACCGGGATATTCGTCCCATTCTTTCCGAGAATTGCTTCTATTGCCATGGTCCGGATAAGAGCCATCGGGAAGCTGGTTTGCGCCTGGATGACCGTGAAAGTGCCATCAAGAAAAAAGCAATATCTGCCGGGGATTCAAAAAACAGCTTGCTTATGGAAAGGATATTTTCCAAGGATGCCGACACCCTGATGCCACCACCGGATTCCCGAAAGAAACTTTCCGAGGACCAAAAGCAAATCTTGAAAAAGTGGATAGAACAGGGTGCCAAGTACAGCATGCATTGGGCATATGAGCCCCCGGTAAAAAAGCAGGTTCCTGCCGGAATCAATCCAGTGGATCACTTTGTGGGTGTTCGCCTGGCGAAGGTTGGATTGAAACCTTCCCCCGAAACGGATAGGCGAACCCTGGCAAGAAGACTTTATTTTGACTTGATTGGATTGCCCCCGAAACCGGCTGAGGTTGAGGCGTTTCTGAATGATAAATCACCAGATGCCTATGGAAAGCTGGTGAACGCACTTTTACAAAATCCACACTATGGAGAGCGCATGGCCATTGGCTGGCTGGATGTGGTACGCTTTGCGGATACCATTGGCTATCACAGCGATACACCCAGGAATATCTGGCCCTACAGGGATTGGGTGATTCAATCCTTTAATTCCAACAAGCGCTTTGACCGGTTCACTCTGGAACAAATTGCCGGCGATTTACTTCCGGATGCCAGCCAGGAAACCCGTGTCGGAAGTGGTTTCAATCGCTTGTTGTTGACCACGGAAGAAGGTGGCGCGCAGGCAAAGGATTATGAATCTCGCATGCTTACGGACCGGGTGCGTGCGGTGGGAACAGCCTGGCTTGGCCAGACCACAGGTTGTGCCCAATGTCATGACCATAAATATGACCCGTTTACCAGCAAAGATTTTTACGCAATGGGAGCATTCTTTGCCGACATCAAGGAAACAGCCATTGGCCGCCGCGAGGAAGGCATGCCGGTGCTTGATCCCCAGCAGGCCGCACAAATGGAAATTTTGGAAAAGAAATTGAAGGCCTTGCAGGCAGGAAAACCTTCGAAGGAAGAGATTGCCAGCATTGAGAAGGCAATCAAGGCTATCCAGGCAGCCTCCCCCAAAACTTTGGTTTCTGTTTCCTTGGATAAAAAGCGAGTGGTTAGAATTCTGCCTCGTGGTAACTGGATGGATGATTCTGGGGAAATCATGAAGGCCGCATTCCCGGCTTATTTACCCGCCCCTAAATCCAATGGTAAGGAACCAGGGCGCATGGAACTGGCAAAGTGGCTGGTATCCCGGGAAAATCCTCTCACGGCTCGCACCGTGATGAACCGACTTTGGAAACAATTCTTTGGCACGGGCCTTAGCAAAGTTCTCGATGACCTTGGTGCCCAGGGAGAATTACCCCCCAACCAGGATCTTCTCGACTGGTTGGCCTGTGAATTCATGGATAGTGGCTGGGATTTTAATCACATGGTGAAAACGATAGTCTCTAGCAAAACCTACAGGCAGACTTCCACACCCTCTGCGGAACAGGTTCAGAAAGATCCTTACAATCGCGAACATGCCCGTCAAAGTCGCTTTCGACTGGATGCGGAATTGGTGCGTGATAACGCCTTGGATATCGCGGGTTTGCTGAATGGTAAAATTGGCGGACCAAGTGCCAAGCCTTACCAGCCTGATCGTTATTGGGAAAATCTTAATTTCCCCACCCGGGAATATTCCGCAGACAAAGATGTATCGCAGTATCGGCGTGGATTGTATGTCTGGTGGCAGAGAACGTTTCTGCACCCCAGCCTGCTTGCTTTTGATGCCCCTTCCCGTGAAGAATGCACCGCCGAGCGAAGTCGTTCCAACATACCCCAACAGGCACTTGTGCTTTTGAATGATCCCAGTTATGTGGAGGCTGCCCGGGCCCTTGCCAGCAGGATTCTCAAGGAATCTAATGGAAGAACGGATGAGCGAATTCGCTGGGCCTTCCAACTGGCTTTGCAACGCAATCCAGACCAGGAAGAATTGCACACCCTTCGCACACTCTTCGAAAAGCATCTTGCGGAATATCGTAAAGATCCCCAGTCTGCGGCCAATCTTCTTAAAGTGGGGCTTATTCCTGTTCCCAAGGAGTTGGATCGTGCAGAGCTTGCCGCTTGGACGCATCTGGCCCGCGTGATACTGAACCTGCATGAAACCATCACAAGGTTTTAACCATGAATAAACATCACATTCATTTGCACAGGCGGGCTTTTCTGGGAAACACAACCCGGGGTGTTGGCTCTGTGGCCCTTGCAACACTTATGCAAAAAGGATTTGTTCAAGCGGCAAAAAATAACAATGCTCAGGGATTCATTCAGCCGGGGCACCTGCCTCAAAAGGCAAAGCGGGTGATCTGGCTTACCATGGCTGGTGGTCCTTCTCATCTTGAAACATTTGATCCAAAACCAAAGCTGGCCGAAATGCATGGCAAGCCCATGCCGGAAAGCCTGACCAAGGGCCAGCAGTTGGCACAACTTCAGGGCAGCAAATTGGTTTGCCAGGGCCCGCTGTTCCCGTTTCAGAAGTTTGGGAAAAACCAAACCGAAATCTGCAGTTTGTTTCCGCACACAGGTTCGGTCATCGATGAAATTTGCCTGATAAGGTCGATGGTGACGGATGCCATCAACCATGACCCCGCGCATATGTTCATGAACACAGGTTCGCAAATTGCCGGCAGGCCCAGCATGGGTTCCTGGGTTAATTATGGTCTTGGAAGCGAAGCTGAGGATCTTCCTGGTTTTGTGGTACTAGTTTCCACTGGCAAGGGGCGTTCGCCACAACCCATTGCGGCCCGGCAATGGAGCAGTGGTTTTCTACCCAGCAAACATCAGGGGGTTCAACTTCGCAGCAAGGGGGACCCGGTTTTGTACCTTGGCAATCCCCCGGGTATTTCGAAGGAACAGCAGGCCGATGATGTGCAAGTGATCAACACTTTAAACCGCAAGCTGGATTCTTCGATATCCGACCCGGAGATTGCGACTCGCATTTCGCAGTATGAGATGGCTTTCCAGATGCAGGCTAGCGTGCCGGAATTGATGGATATTTCCAAGGAAAGTTCCCGGATGCTGGATCTGTATGGCTGTACTCCTGGGGACGGTTCCTTTGCAAGCAATTGTTTGCTGGCGCGAAGACTTGCGGAAAGGGGAACCCGTTTTATCCAGCTTTACCACCGCGATTGGGATCACCATAGTCTTTTGAAGGAAGAGTTGCCTTTGCGTGCCCGGGAGGTCGATCAGGCTTGTGCCGCCCTCATTCGCGACCTGAAACAACGAGGCATGCTGGACGAGACTCTTATTGTGTGGACCGGTGAGTTTGGCAGAACACCAATGGGGCAGGGCAACAAGGGACCCATTGGGCGCGATCACCACAATAAGGCTATGTCCATGTGGATGGCAGGTGCCGGCGTTCGTGGCGGAATGGTCTACGGTGCGACCGATGAACTTGGATACGCGGCGGAGAAAGATGTGGTTACCGTGCATGATCTGCATGCCACCATGCTGCACCAGTTGGGGATTGACCACGAAGCTTTCACATTCAAATTCCAAGGATTGGATGCAAAACTGACCGGCGTGGAACCTTGCAAGGTCATGAAGGATGTTCTTTTTTGAAAAATATCAGGCTGACTTTGGGAATTATTCAGGCACCACTTCGAAAATGTAATCATCCGGGGCGCGGAAGAAAAAGCGCGGGAAAGGTGTGGGTCTTTCGGCGGTAATAATTTCCGCTCCGAGTTTTAGAAGCCTGCCTTTCAAGCTTTCATATTCCGATACCGGCCAGGTGATGGCAATGTGCCTTCCGTATTCCTTTTCGGTGTTGCTGGGTTGATAGTCCTTCACTTCCAGAAGATGAAGTTCCTGGCCGGGCGCAATGAGCAACCAGGCAGCATTAACCGCAATATTGCCCGGGCGATTGATGGGCTGCCAGCCAAGAGCCTCGCGGAAAAAGTCTTGAAAACGGGCGAGGTCCCTGGTTACCAGGGTTATATGGGCAATGGCCACGGTGGTTACTGCGCCTTGTTGAAATAATGTCTTTCAATGAAGGTGGTGTCCACCTTGCCATCGACAAATGCCGAATTGGTGAAGATTTCCCTATGAATAGGGATGGTGGTCTTGATGCCTTCCACGCCGAATTCGGCCAGTGCCCTGCGCATGGTGGCAATGGCCTCCGCCCGGGTGGGTTGGTGAACAAGAAGTTTTGCAACCATGGAATCGTAGTTTGGAGGGACTTTGTATCCATGGATGACATGGGTGTCCAGTCGAACACCGGGGCCACCGGGTGGTTGCCAGCGGGTGATGGTTCCAGGGGATGGGCGAAACCCGTTTGCCGGGTCTTCTGCGTTGATGCGGCATTCGATGGCGCAACCACGCTGAACGATGTCTTCTTGCTTGAAGGAAAGAGGAAGGCCTGCAGCCACACGAATCTGTTCCTTGACAAGGTCGATCCCAGTCACCAGTTCTGAAACGGGGTGCTCCACCTGAATGCGTGCATTCACCTCGATGAAGTAAAAGTTGTTGTGCTTGTCGACAAGGAACTCGCAGGTGCCTGCGCCATAATAACCGGCAGACTTCACCATGCGAATCGCGGCGGCACAGATTTCATCCCTAACCTTGGCCGGCAGGTTGGGTGCTGGAGATTCCTCGACAAGTTTTTGATGGCGGCGTTGCAGTGAACAATCCCGCTCGTAGAGGTGTGCCACATTGCCGTGGGTATCCCCAATGATTTGCACCTCGATGTGACGGGGTTGCTCGATGTACTTTTCAAGGTAGACACTACCATCCTTGAAGGCGTTTTCCGCTTCCTGACGGGCCGCGGAAAGGCCGGATTTCAAAGTGATGTCGTTGTGGGCAACCCGCATACCCCTGCCACCGCCACCCGCGGCAGCTTTGATAAGCACCGGGTAACCCATGGAATGTGCCAGCGTAATTGCTTGCTCTTCCTCGGTAATCAAACCTTCACTGCCTGGTACTACCGGGACTTTGGCTTGAACAGCCATCTTGCGGGCTTCGTTCTTGTTGCCCAGCTTGCGCATGGCTTCATGGGGTGGCCCAATGAATTCAATCTTGCAGGAACGACACACTTCGGCGAAGTGGGCGTTTTCCGAGAGAAAGCCGTAACCCGGATGTATAGCCTGCACATCGGCGATCTCGGCGGCACTAATCAGCCGTGGAATGTTCAAATAACTTTCAGTGGCTACAGCAGGGCCAATGCAGATGGCCTGGTCAGCGATGGACAGGTATGGAGCACCTCGATCCGCCTCGCTGAAAACGGCCACTACCTCGATGCCAAGATCCTTGCAGGCACGAATGACACGAAGCGCGATCTCACCACGATTAGCAACCAGAATGCGTTGAAACATATTTTTAGCCAGCCTTAAGCCCTGTGGACAGAAACTTGGAATCAGCCGTTGGGATCCACGCGGAATAGAACCTGTCCGTATTCCACGGGTTGCTTGTTTTCCACAAGAATCTCAACAATGGTTCCGGTGCATTCTGCTGGAATTTCATTGAAGAGTTTCATTGCCTCGATGAGGCAAACAATAGTGGTGGGGGTAACCTTGGCACCCTTGGTGACAAAAGGCGGTGTTGTGGGTTTTTCCTGGGCGTAAAAAGTACCAGGTGTTGGGCTCTTGATTTCAATAAGGTTGGAAGGTGCGGGAACGCTGGCCTTTTGTTCGGGTGCGGAAGCGGCTGGCGCGGCAGGAGCCGTTACGCTTGGTATCGCTGCAGGCAATGGCATTCCTGCCACCGGAACCTGAACAGGAATAATGCCACTGTCGCGCTTCATGCGAATCTTCTTGTCACCATCCTGGAGATCCAACTCGCTGAGGCTGTGTTTGGTCATCAATCGAACCAACTCGTGGATGCTTTTCACATCGAACGGGTTTTGTTTGTTGCTGGATTTTTCCGCCACCGCTAGCTCCCTTCAGAAAAAATCAAACCTCAAAAACCTGATCTTCCCATTCCTTGGGAAGGCTGGTTAGCTGGACAGCACCTTCACGGGTGACCATCACATCGTCCTCGATTCGAACCCCTGCGAAACCAGGCAAATAAATGCCAGGTTCCAGGGTAAAAATCATACCTTCTAGCAGAACTGTGTCCGAAGAAGGTCGAATCCAGGGCGCCTCGTGAATTTGAAGCCCTATTCCATGACCCAAACCATGTCCAAAATACTCTGCAAACCCTTCATCCGCAATCACTTGTCTGGCTTTATTGTCAATTTCCTGTGCCAGAACTCCAGGGCGGATGGCGGCAAATGCAGCCTTTTGTGCCTTCAACGCAACGGCATATATCTTCCGAAACAGTCCTTTTGGGTCCATCTTGGATGATTCTTGCCTATAGTTATTGCTGATAAGAACCCGCGTCAAGTCACTGCGGTAACCACTCACATCTGTGGCGCCCCAGTCCACCAATAGATGGGATTCGGCGCCAATGTCAAAGTTCCCCGGAATCGCATGGGGCAGGGCAGCCCTTGGTCCGCCGGCAACGATCAATGGGAAAGCAGCACACCGGGCACCCTGGTTCCGCAGGATATTATCAAGGTCATCGGCAATCTGTTTTTCAGTTTTACCCGCCTTCAGCCTAGCTTTCATTTCCAGAAAACCATTCTCTGCCTGAAGAATGGCCTTGCGAATGCAGGCCAGCTCATTTTCATCCTTCACCATGCGCTGGGTTTCGACCAGGCTCGTTGCAGGTTTCCATTCTTTGGCGGGGAGAAGTTCCTTTAAAAGTTCGAAATCCGCCACTGTCAGGATTGCGGACTCGAAACCAATTTTGGTGGTGCCCAAATCGTTGATGGCCTGAGCGACCATTTCAAGCGTTTTGCGGTTGGGCGGGCGAATCAGTGCCTCCAGCCCGGGACATTCCTGGCGTATCTGCTCGGTGAATCGCGCATCCGAAACCAAAATATCCTTAGACTTGCTGACAACCAGATGGCTGGCTTCCCCTTGGAATCCTGTCAAATAGGTGACGTTGGGTACCGAACTTACCAGCATGGCGTCCAAGCCGTGGCCTGCAAGTGAAGATCGAAGTTTTTCCCTGCGCAATGCAGCGTTTTGAAAAGGATTCAAAGCTTAACTTTCCTTGGGCCCTTGGGAAAACTCCTGCAACAAATGTTGGTGTAAAGGTTGGTTGGTAACCAGGGAGTCTGGCCTGAAGGGGCTGTACTTGCATCCATCCACATGAGAAACCAGCCCGCCTGCCTCCTCCACCAAAACCAAACCGCCCGCGATATCCCAAACATGGTTGTCAAAGGCATAAAAGACATCACAACGGCCACATGCCACATATGCCATGTTTAATGCGGTGGAACCTATTCGCCTTAATGCCTGGCAACGGTGGGAAAAGTGCCTCCACCAGCCAAATAAATGTTCCATGCCCTGAACCGAATAGGGAAAGCCGGTGGTGATCATCGCATCCTTCATGGCGGATACTTTGCTGACGCTGATCTGCCTGTCATTCAGGAAGGCGCCATGACCGCTGGCGGCATGAAACATCTCGTTGCGAGCGGGGTCCATGACAACCCCAACCTTCATTTTTCCCTGATGCCATAAACCTATGGAAACAGCATAAAGAGGAAGGTCATGGACATAGTTTGTGGTGCCATCGATGGGGTCTACAATCCATGTCGGCGGGGCATCGTGTGCAGGCTCTTTTTCCCCTTTGCCATCCTCTTCACCGAGAAAATCGTGATGGGGGAAAGCGCCATGCAGGTGTTCCTTGATGATTTTCTGGGAAGCGGTGTCCGCATCGGTCACAAGGTCAAACCGTGCCTTCTCCCGCACCGAGAAATTCTGGCGCATGGATAACAGCAATGCGGATGCCTTTTGGGCAGCTTCACAGGCTGTTTGTTTCCATTTAAGCAGTTCACTCATGCAAGGTCCTTCCGTGCCCTGACAGGATGGTTGTCAACGAAATGCATCCTGGAATCATCTTATGATTTTGGGTGTGATTTCACATTGGTCGCAAGGTCTTGGCAAAGAAAAACCCCGGCCAATCATGCATCCTGCAATTTTGGCCGGGGTAGAGAGAAACCGGTGGAGACGGTTGCTTAAAGAAGCGGGGTCTTACCAGGAACCGCAACAGTCCATTCTGGTGGAATGGTATCCTTGTTGAAGTTCTCGGGCATTAACCTTTGCTTCGAGTTCAAAGCCTGTTCCCAGGAAACTTCCTTGCCGGTGTAGGCTGACATGCGGCCCATAACCGCGGTAAGGGAGCTTTCGGTTACATTCTTGAGCTCATTGAGGGGGTTGCCTGCGCGAATACTTTCGATCAGGTCGGTGTGTTCCTGAACATATGGATCAGTGCCGCGCTGGCTTCTACCAACGATTTGCTTGCCATTGATGGTGAAGGTATTCACCT